>CALGMJ010000017.1 GCA_937958875.1 uncultured Verrucomicrobiales bacterium
AGCTGCGATACCGAATTCATCAGTGGCAGCGAGCCCAATACGGGCGTCACCATGATCAATCGCTAGAATAGGGTGGTCCATAGAATCGGCAGGTACGATTTAAGCCGTAGTTCGTGGAGTTACGAGCCTGTCGTACTAGAGGAGCTCTGGTGGGAGCTTGTCGCTGAGCTTTTTGATGTCGTCCGCCTTGTTCCGATCAGCGACGAGGAGAGCGTCTTCAGTCTGGACGACGATGAGATCCTTTACGCCCAGAAGGGCAACGCGGGCTTGTTTGCGGTCGTTAAAGACGATGTTATCGGAGGAATCAATCTCGGTGAGGGTGTCGTTTGTTTGGTTTCCGTTACCTTCGGTTTGTAAATACTTGGCGACCGAGATCCAGGAGCCCACGTCATCCCAGTCAAAGGTGGCTTCGACATTGAGGACACGGGAAGCTTTTTCCATGAGCGCAAAGTCGATGGAAATGGGCGTTAGCTGTGGAAATTTCTCCGTTACGGTATGATTTAGATTATCGCTGGCTTTAAGTTCATCGATGAAGCCTGCTAGTTCTGGGGTGTGCTGTGACAGCTCGGCGGTCACAGTCTTGAGGGACCAGACAAACATACCCGCATTCCAGACGAAGTTTCCTTGGCGGAGAAATTCTTCGGCAACCTCAGGGCTAGGTTTTTCGCGGAAGCGAGAGACTTCGAAAGCTTCGTTAGCAACGCCAAGGCCAAGATCAGCAGGACTGCCGCGTTCGATGTAGCCGTAGGATGGGCAGGCCCAGGTAGGCTTAATGCCGATGGTGACTAGGGCATCTGTCTTCGAGGCAATGGTCAGGCTATCGCCGAGAATGGACTGAAAGGCAGCTTCATCCTGAATAAGCTGGTCTGAAGGCAAGACTGCCATGGTAGCCTCGGGATTACGGGCAGCCACGAGTCCGATGCCGAGAGCGACTGCGGGGGCAGTGTCACGCTTTGCAGGCTCGGCAAAGATATTCTCAGCTGGGAGGCGGTGTGCTACCTTACGGACTTCCTCTTCTTGCAAAGCATTGGTGAGAATGAGGATGTTTTCCAGTGGGATAAGTCCCTCGAGTCGAGAAATGGTTTGGTCTAGGAGCGTGCTGTCATCGAAGAGATTAAGAAGCTGCTTTGGTTTCGCATTTCTGCTGAGAGGCCAAAAACGGGTGCCGCTACCGCCGGCGAGAATCAGGGCATACTTGTCGCTCATTCCGGTGAGTTAAAATGGGTGGAAGGCGGATGTCGAGATTCACCCGCGGTGAAATAGCGAAAGTTTGACAGGTGGAAATCACTACTTATAAATACGAATGTTATGAAAGTGATGGCACTCTTGGTTTCTCTGGCCCTCCCGGCTTTTGCGGGAATTAAAATTCCCAAAGGCGTTTTTTCTGTATCTGACCTTGATGCAGCGCACGCAAAGGCTGCTGAAGATAATAAACCTTTAGTTTACGTCCTGACGAATCCGGATACGACCTGATGGCCTTGCAACGCTGCCAGTTCGGCAGCTTTTGACACCTTTCGTAAGAAAAGCGTTACCGTCTTTGTAAATACGAGAAATCAGAAAGAGTATAGTCAACTTTCTCCTCTGGTTCTTGGTGGGTTTCGCGATGCAGCGATGGGCAGCACAATCCCTAAAATAGTCGCAACATCTCCGGATAATAATAAGATTTGGGGACGTCTGAAATATAAGTCGATCGACGAACGCTCTTTGAAAAAGCTTCGTAAGAATCTTTCCGCTTATACGAGTGGGAAAATGGAGCCGGAAGAATTCTCATTTCCACTCCATTGGTCTGTGCGTGAAAAGCCAGGTTCTTCTTGGAAGGGGGATTTCATCAGTTTTGACGAAGCTCATCTCATGATCAAAGACCCCAAGGGGAAAACAGTGAAGCTGAAGAAGGAAAGAGTCGGCAAAGTCGCTTTAGCCTATGCCGAAAAAATGAGCAAAGGATCTGCTCCCACCGAAGGTTTTCAGGAGGAGCGCTGGACCAGTAGTGGCGGAAAAGAAATTAAAGCGACCTTTCAATCTCTTAAGGAGGGCCAAATAACCCTACTCCTGCCAAATGGTAAGGTAAGTTCGTTTCCGGTGAGCCGTCTGTCTGAGGCGAGCCAGAATCGCGCACATGAGCTTGCAGGAAATGAGTAAGGTGATCTCGCAGGAACGGGAAATCCCAGGTGGGACTTGAATATTTCTAGCTTTGCGCAGCTTGTTTCTTTCGTTTAACATTCCTCCATGGAAGAACGTTACGAGGAGAAAGATTGGGTAGATACCACCGCGGCTTTTGCTCCAGCGGTATTAGGTGCGGCGGCAGGTGTTCTTTTAGCAGATGTTCTGAGTGATCGGGCTCGCAAATCAGTGGGGCTTTCACTCGGCTGTATTGGTCTTGCTGCGATCACGCCCTTGCTGGTGGAATCTGTCGTCAATAAAGTCAATGGTCCACGGACTCGGAGAGGGTCTCAGCGGACTTTGAGAGGCATTCGCGATGGCGGCCTGCCTGCGCGTGACATCAGTTACCTCGACGAGTCACTCATCGAGGATGAGCTGGGGGTTGGCTAGTTTCCTCCTCTGGGCGGAGATGTGCCGCTAGTTCTCTCACTGTATTTTCAAAGCCGGTCCTGAATGGGATGCGTGCTTTCCATTTTAAAATTTGTAGCGCTCGGCGAGTGTCGAGCGCTTCCCTTTCATCTCCCTCGGGAAGCTCCTCTTGAAGTTGGATGAGATTTTCGGGCCTTTTGAGCTGCTTAAGAATCGTCCGAGCAATGCCTAGGAAGGTTCGCTCACTGTTCGCCCCTAGATGGTAGGTATTTCTGTTACTGCCACTGCGGAACGCTGCAATTAACCCAAGTGCGCAGTCCTCGACATGCATCCAATCCCGAATTTGTCTTCCTGAACCAGGCAGCCTGACGGGTTCATTTCTAAGAGCCGCATGTATGATCTGGGGAATGAGTTGCTGGCGATCCTGTCCCGCACCGTAGCAATGAGTCGCTCGGACTGTGATGAGATCGTACTTTCCGTCTGCGTCTGCACTTGCTGCGTTCAGAAGTTGGTCGCAGGAGCTTGTCACGGCTGCTGAGAGACTGCTGGGTGAGAGTGGAGTCGACTCGGAAAATTTCTTAGGAAATGGTGCGGATCCATAGACGTCCGCACTTGAGCAACGCAGCATGGAGACTTCATGATATCGAGCGCACCTGAAGACATTGAGCGTCCCAGAAATCCCTGTCGTGACCTCTGAAAGTGCGGGTTCTGAGTTTATCTCTTCGGCCAGATGAAATACTCCTGAGAAAGATTCCTTTTCAAAGAGAGCCTTTAAATCAGGGAGCGAGTTTACATCACCCTCAATAAATTGAACGCGAGGATCTTTCAGCTGTTGAGAGATATGATGGTGTCCTTCTCGGTGCTGTAAGCGATCGAAAACAGTGATCTTTCTCACCTCATGAAGATCAAGGAGTTTTCGGACCAGAGTATTCCCGATAAAGCCGGCCCCGCCTGTGACGAGAATGGAAGTCATATTACGCACAGCACAAGACTATGCGCCTCTTGAGGGAAGGAGTGGAGAAAAGAAATTTTTTCTTTTTTTGAACGCGCCCTCTCTGCGAAAGATTCTCAATCAAATGGCTTCACGCTTGGGTGATTTGAACCACTCACCATGTCTAAACTAGCGTTTGGGCTCAGTCGCGTTCCATCCAATGTCATCGTCACTCAGAGAGCTGGAATGAAGATCAATAGGTGTTGGCTGCTTTCAAAGGAGGAGTTTGGGATGGGGCAGTGCTTATCGGTAAGGAGGAGCAACATTCTGCCCGTCTCATCGCAGTGAACTTATTGAAACCCACGATGCGACGAGACGAACAAGTGAGCGTAGAAAAGGTCTTTGATTTGATGAGTGAACTTCTATCAGGTTTATGTGATCTGAGAGATTAGAACACCTTCAAAACTAATCGCCGACATGTGCGAATGGATCCTCATAAAGGTCGCACTCCTCTTGCTAATACTTGGATGCAGCTCTTTAGTCGACGCCAATGGGTCTCTAGCTTTAATATCTAATGGTTTCGTTGGTTGATATAAGGCGGCGATCTTAAGATTATTTTGTGAGAAACTTTGTTACTTTTTTCCTGTGACGGAGGTCTACTAGGTGAAGTGAGTGAATTGCCCAGAGATCCAGAAAATCTACTTAAGCGCTATCTTCGGAGTGATCGATCTGATGAGTCTTTCTCCCGACTTGTGGAGTTCTACGGTGGATTGATTTATGGAGCTGCATTTCGGCGGACTGGGGATGTTTCCTTAGCGGAGGAAGTATCCCAGAATGTTTTTGTTATTCTTGCGAAGAAAGCAGAGTCGCTTCGCCATCATTCTTCTCTCAGTTCCTGGCTTTATAAGACGGCTTCGTTTGAAGCGGAGAAAGTCTTGCGTAAAGAGATCCGGCATCGTCGCCGGGTCGAACTATTTGCCAACGATGTGACAAATACGGTCGATGACGAAAACGTTATGTCGGAAGAAGCGCTCAGTTTGCTCGAACAAGCAATAGCCAAGCTTTCAAAGAATGATCGTGCTCTTTTGCTAGCGCGATATTTCGAAGGCCGAAAGTTCAGGGATATTGCATCGAAACGAAATCAATCCGAAGCCGCCTGCAAGATGCACCTTCGCCGGGTAATGGATAAAATGGAAGGATGGCTGAGTAGCAAAGGTTGCACTCTTAATGTTGCTAGCATTGCCGCGCTCATGACTAGCGAATGGTCTCATGCCTGCCCGCCTACCTTGGTCGGTCAGGTAACTCAAGCACTCAAAACCAATGTTCCTCAATCGTCTGCTCTCAGTCTTCTAACCCGGACCTTTATCACAATGAAAACAAGCCAATCACTCTCTCTTGCCGGAGCAGTGCTTTTAATCACAGTAGGAATTCCGTTGGGCGTTCACTACTCTTCTAGGAAAAATTCGACTCAATCGGAGCTCAGCCATGAGCTCGCAAAAGAGCAGCCCGTTCGATTAATATCGAGAAAGCTAAGCAACCGAGAGACTCCGCGTAAACTTTCCATCGAAGAGCAATTTAACAGTCATCCTTATGCTCATGATCGACTTGAAGAGATCTATCAAAAATTTCCTATTCTCAGACAGAAGCCCTACGTCAGGCCTGAAGGGAGAGTTCTTTTCGAAGCACTAAATGAACTTGGTGATTCGACCGGCGATCGGTCAGGGCTTCCTGAACATCTTCGCAAACAATTATCCGGAGCTGAAGAATGGGATGCTGAAGAGGTCGCTCGATTCCTAGTTGATAACAAGGAACTCATCCAAAAATTGAGTGAAATCGCTAATCTTCCAACACTTTACCTCAGGCAATATGTCCGGTTTTACGATACTTCTCCAGAACTCCTCTATACGAGAAAGTACGAATCTCTAAGATTAGGGATGATCAGTGCAATTCGATCGGGCGATTCAGCCAGTGCTACCGAATTTCTCAATACCTATCAGCCAGTTATCCAAGCCTTAAAGAAAGGAGGAAGTCAGCTTCACATTATGGTTGCTCTTACACTACAAAATCGGGCTATGTCTGATCTCATCGTATTAGCTCGACAAGACTTTGATATCGACCCTTTTGCCTCTAACCTATCAAGCCATACCGACGTAGCGGCATACGGAGAAGCTCTTCGCAGAGAATTCGGAGCCGCTATCTCGGCAATGGAAGCTGTGAGAAATGCTGAGGACTATTTTGAGATGGGGAAACATGCTTTTAAAGCGATGTCAGGCCTCTCTACCAGAGATCAAGAAATGTCTCTCGTCGAGAAGATAAGGCTGGGAGAGGTAATGAAAGAGACAGCACGAAAAATGGATGTCCGTCATTTCGAAAATGAGTATGCACGGGTGTTCTCCGGCTATTTGTCCGCTTTTGCTGATCTTGAAAAATCGGGGGACTGGCAGGCTTTCCAAAATGATCCGAGGTTTGATCTGGAAACATACCAACTATCAGAGGGCTATCAGCTCTTCTTCAAAAAACTGCTTCCGAGGAAGATCGATTCCAGTATCAAATCTCTCACGCAGCGGGAGCGCAAGCTTCGTGAACTCAGAATCTGGAACGCCATTCGCCAAGCTGATACAGCAGGTAAACGCCCCAAAAATCTTGCTGAGCTTGTTCCAAACTACCTGCCTGAAGTCCCCAAGGACCCTGCTAGCGGTGCTTCTTTCGTCTATTATGAAGAGAGCCACTCGGTGGACATTGCTAAACCTTAGTCCTACTTTCCTAAACAATTTTGGCCACACCCTAGGGCTCCTACACAAGCGAGTAATCCAGACTAAAATCTGGCTAGAGTGATCGCCATTACTTGGAAAATCGTTTTAAAAACCACTGATTACCCAGATTTCACTGATGCCTATATTGCGGAGCCTAAGAAAATCAGTGGTTTTCTTCCGCTAATACCTAATGCTTTGTCAGGACTAAGATTTCAGGTAAGTGCGAAGGATATCGGAAATCTGGCAAGGCGAGATGATCAGTGAATCGAGCATTCTCTTAGCATCGACAACGCGGCCAGATTTTCGAGAGACCAGCAGGAACCCGAAATCTTAGGTTTGACGGAGCACTAGGTTTCGCCCTGCCTATACTCTGAATTTCTCCCTTATGTAGGAACTCTGGCCCACACCCCCACAAAGCGAACTTGTCAGTTTTTAGCCCGGATCAATGGTCTGAGAGTCCGGCATGCATCAAGAGGGGGATCTCTTAACCATTTTTCATTGGCTTACATAGAGTGCTTGCGGCTGCAATCGAGATGGTAGGCCGTATTAGGGGCTATGCGCATGCTACTTGGCGCAATGCGCACAGAGACTTCCCTATTGACCCGAAGGGGGAA
>CALGMJ010000018.1 GCA_937958875.1 uncultured Verrucomicrobiales bacterium
GAAACCAGGAAGCTCAAGCTCGGGCATGGCCTGTGAAAGAAACTGCAAACGCGCAATCCATCGCTCCACCTTGCTATCCCAATTTTTTAAAGCCAGTTCACCCTGCACGATCCGCTCGGCTAGTAAGCCTGCTGCAAGATCAGGGTCCACTTCTCCCCCTCGCTTCTCTTCAAGAACCAACCCTCGATAAGTACGCTGTCGTACGGAGACCACCCGTCTCTGAATTTCATCAAAAACCACCCCACTCTGTTCTTCGCAGCCCTGAAGCCATTCTTCACGAATCTCAGCACAGCGAGAAAGAATGACGGCCCGCTCTCGCCCTTCTACCTCGGTGATTTCCGTAGCGAGAAAAAGAGGCGCTTTCCGAACGGTGCTCTTAGGATCGAGCTTTCCTTTTCGATCCCCCAGAACATGACACACCGCTGATCCCTGATCTCGCCGCACCGCCAGACGATCACCAAAAGCGTCTAAAAGGGCCCGGGCTACCGCTTCTGCATTTCGTGCAAAATTCACAGACTCAGTTTGAATGCGGCGCTTTCCTAGTAGCTTGATAATTTGATCAAAACTCTGCCAACACTCACGCGCTCCTCGGGCTAAAACACCCAGTGCATTACAATCTCTTGGATTAAAACGAGCTCGCTGGGCGGCCGCGAGAGCATTCCACTCACCTGCAAAATCAAGCCCTTCTTCACGAGGGTCTTCGATAAAGTCCACCCACTTATTGCCTTTCCCTCCTCGTTTAAAAACCCCTTCGCCCTGCACACTGGCCGCTACAAAAGCGACCTCAGCCACACAGCCATGCGTGATGCCGGCTAATAAAAGCCGAGCAAGACGAGGATGCATGGGCCAGCGCGTCATCTCCCAGCCATCTTCAGAAAGACGTCCTTCTTGATCGAGCGCTTCCAGATTTCGTAGGAGCTCTTCGGCCTCCAGCTTACGTGCAGGCTCCGGCTGGTCGAGCCAGCGAAACTCAGAAATGTCCAAAACACCGAGCCGCTTAAGAAAGAGCGTCGCCTCCGCGAGATCGACCCGGCGAATTTCAGGAAGCTCAAACTCAGACCGCGCCCGGTGATCACTCTCACTCCAGAGACGCACACATTTCCCCGCTGACGTTCGCCCCGCACGTCCCGCGCGCTGAGCTGCGGCTGCCTGCGAAATTTTCACCACCCGGAGAGAATCAAAACCACGAGAAGCATCGTACTGAGACTGACGAGCGAGCCCGGAATCGATCACCAGTTTCACTCCATCGATGGTCACGGAAGTCTCTGCGACATTCGTCGAAAGAATGATGCGCTGTGAATCATCTTTCCGAATCGCCTCCTGCTGAGCCGCTGGTGAGAGTGCTGAGTAGAGCGGCTTCACCTGCCATCCCGATAGTTGGGTTTGCAAAAGAGATTCGCATTTTCGGATTTCATAAACCCCAGGGAGAAAGACCAAAATGCGATCTCCTGCCCCAAGCGCGGGAGCTTCCTGCCGCACCACCTTGGCAACATGATCCCAGACTTCCTCTCGGCGATTCGCAATCTGTCGCCCCGTGGGAGCTGTCGATCGATGCGAGATCTCAACGGGAAAAAGCCGACCTCCCGCTTCCATCGTCTCGCACGGAGAAAGGTATCCTTTTAAATCACCCACCTCCAAGGTCGCGGACATCACCACCACTCGTAAATCTGGGCGCGATTCTTCCTGAAGATCCAAAATTCGGCCCAAGGCCAAATCAGAGGCGAGGCGACGCTCATGAAATTCATCAAAAATGACCGCCCTGATCCCCTTCAGCTCTGGGTCATCTAGGAGCCATCGCTGTAAAATGCCGTCGGTGAGATAAATGATCTCCGTATCCGCCCGGTAGCGGGTATCAAAGCGCACCGCATAGCCCACGCCATGCCCTAGCTGGGTCCCCCGCTGACGCGCAACGAACTCCGCCAGCAAACGAGCTGCCATCCGCCGAGGTTGGACAACGAGCACCCGCCCTCCGATTTCATCCGCCACCATTCCAGGCACCGTGGTAGATTTTCCAGAGCCCGTAGGAGCCTTTAATAGCAAGCGACCACTTTCCGGCCGAATGGCCGCGCGAATGGAATCTTCAACATCGTGAACAGGTAAGCTCATCAAGGGCTGGAGGCTAAACTCCTCCCGAAAGTGAAGGCGAGAACCAATCCAAATAGCCGAAAAAGAGACACTTCTCTGAAATCTTAATCTCTTGACCCGCGTTTCATCCCTTGCCTACTGGCTCAAAACAACCTACATTCATACTCATGAACACGATAATTGCTTTCCTACCTAATCTTGGTGGACCAGAGATGATGGTCATTTTTTTGATCGTCCTTCTTCTCTTCGGAGCCAAGAAGCTTCCTCAACTTGCCCGCGGCATGGGTAAGAGCGTAGGTGAATTCCGTAAGGCTCGTGAGGAATTCGAAGAAGAAATCCGCAAAGGCGGCGAAGAAGTCGAAAAAGAAGAGGCTCTCAAAGTTTCTGAAGCAAAAGGGAAAGAAGCTCGCGAGAGCTAATCACTCCACCTCGATGTTCTTCATCTCGAATTCATCTTTCCAGAACGCTCCGCAGTCACAGCTCGGAGCGTTTTTTGTGTCCACCCTTCTTTCCATCTGCTCCTGTAAAGCGCAGGAACCAACGCCAGCGGTAGAAACTCCGACACCCGAACCTCAAGCGCAAGAAATCAAAATCCCCGCCTTCGAGGAAGAAATCCGCTTTCTTTCCTACAATGTAAAGAACTACCTCACCATGGTGCGCTACCAAAAAGGCGGTAAAAAAACCACCAGAGAGAAGCCCGAGGAAGAAAAGGCTGCCCTCATCGAGGTCATCGTCTCTTCGAAACCCCATCTCCTGGGATTATGTGAAATAGGAACGGAAGCAGACCTCGCCGAACTCCAGACTCGGCTCAAAGCCAAAGGGCTCGACCTCCCCTTCTCTCACCACACTGGTGGAGCGGATAAGACCCGGCGCCTCGCCATGCTGTCAGCCTACCCCTTCAGCGCCACCAATTCTCAGCGAGAACTGACCTATCGCCTCGGAGGAAATGAGTATCCTTTCCGCCGTGGCATACTCGATGTCACCATCGACCTCCCCTTCGGTCCGACCCATTTCCTAGGAGTTCATTTTAAATCGAAACGCGAGATCGAAGAAGCAGATCAGGAATTGATCCGCCTCAACGAAGCGATGCTCACCCGCAAACATGCAGACGCAATTCTCGAAAAAGACCCCAAGGCCAAAATCGTCGTCTACGGTGACTTTAATGACACCCGTCGCCAACCAGCTGTCAAAAAGCTGAAAGGTCACTACCGAGCGAAGGTCTACCTGGAAGACCTCATGCTCCGCGATTCACGCGGAGACCTCTGGACCCACTACTGGGACTACCAGCACCAGTATTCACGCTTCGACTACGTCCTCGTCTCCCGTGCCCTTAAACCTCAGGTCGACTTCAAATCATCATTCATTCTCGATCCAAAAAACTGGTTCAAGGCCTCAGACCACCGCGCTATTCTCACCGTCTTCAAAAGCGAAACCGCTAGCGAATAGACAAAGCCAGGTGATTTCTCCTCCAAGCTACGATCGACTTGGCCATTTTTTCTAAATTCGTATTTGCAATTGAGACTCGCTCTCATTAACAGATGTCTAGTCAGCGTCATTACGCAGATCCTCACTAAGTTTCTTCGCAGGAAACTTTTCGACTTTGCAAAGAACTCTTCGCTGATTCGCCACTCTCCCACATTTACGACAGTAAAAACACGCCTCCCTCGTTAGATCAAAAAGCTTACCAGATTTCTTCTCCAAATCTTTTTTTGACCAATCGCAAATCGTCTTCGACATAACTTCAGATCCCGTAAATGACCACGGTTCCATCCAAAATCCAGCCCGTTTCTCAAGAGTCGACGATCACTCACTCCACCGTCGAGCCCATCATTGATTGGATCGATCGGGAATTAAAAGAAGCTTACACAGGTCTTTGGAAATCGACGAACCATGGGAACATCCTCCTCGAAGTACGTCAGGCCTTTCAACAAAAAAGCGCGACTGCGATTGTGACTCGCTTTTATCGTCTCCTTCCCAGACTTGAGAAAAATTACTTTCTCCTCGGTTACCGCATTCGGCAATGGCTCTCAGTCCACTTCGAACTGCGTCTTTCAGACCCGCTCGAGCGCACCAGCCCTCGCCAATACCCGCTTGGTCCAGCTGTCCGCTCACTTGTAGAAACGAAGAGACATTTCTTCGAACATGCCGAGTGTCCCTTACCTCTGAACGATATCAGAACAACCGTCTGCCGTCGTTTTCAGGATTGAGATCTTTTTCCCTCCCTCCTTACTTATCAAATCACGTCTGCTTCATCGTCAGTCGGGAACCTTAAACTTTGAGATCTGGCATCTCAAAGACACCACTGGTGACACCGGCTCTTGGGCCTCGATCATTAAGGATGCCTCTCTGCACATCGTCTTTAATCACGGCGGAGAGGGCCTCATCATGGCGGCCGATACTCGCCTTACCCTACTCCCTCGCACCACCGCTCTCTTCACCGGCTCCCGCGGCGCAGGTCTTACCACCGCGACCCGCTTTTCCAGCGCAGAGGCACATGACTTTATCGTCCTTATCCTCCCCTCCCAGGCTGCGACCCAAGTCTTCGGAGACATCGGCCCCCTTTTGAAAAAAAACCTCGGAGTCATTCGTCGCTGGTCCGAACGCGAATCCGTCTTTTACCAAGATTTTTTAGAGCCACCCGTTCCAGAAAAAGCACAGAAAGCCTGGTTTCTTGCAAAAGTGTTAGAAATTCTTTCCCTCTATCTCTTCCACCAACCGCAGCTAGAAACACCGCTTTTCTGCTCCATGGTGAAACAAAATGCGCACCGCTACGTCCGTGAGGCACTCACCCTTCTACAAGCTCGGCTCGAACACCCTCTCGATCTGAAAACCCTTGCCCAAGATGTCGGCTGCGCACCGCACTACCTCAGCCGTCTGGTGAAGCAGGACACCGATAAAACTCTCTCTCTTCACCTCCGTGCCTTCCGTATCGAAAAAGCCACCGCCCTACTCGCAGGCAACCAAATGAACGTCACCGAAGTCGCCCTCGAAGTCGGCTATCAATCTCTCTCTCACTTCTCTAAAGCCTTTGCTCAAGAAAAAGAAATGACTCCATCACAATTTCTCAAGCGACAATCCGTATTACACAAAAAAGAATAACTCTCGGATAATAACATTATCTGGGATGATGAGTCAGTCAGATCAGCATCAGAGTGGCGCACGTCTTCAGGCGGATGAAACCACTTGGTATGGACTACATGAGAAGCATCGGCCTGAGCCGAACGAGTCAGCACAGCAGCCAGGAAAACCCACTCGAGGGACGGAAAAGTCCCTCCCTGGAGCAAAAACACCAAATCGACGCAAGAAATCACCTCCCACAGCCTCAAATTAGCAAACTGGAAATTCGAATCTCGAAAATTGAAGAGTTGCGATGGCTAAAAAAATCCACACTACACGACAAAAATTAAGCCCATCCTCAAACTCCTATCTGAGAGAAGTTTCCTTTTTTTCCTTAGCCTCACGTAGTTGCTCCTCAAAAGTACCATGCAGATCGAATATAGAGCCTCCGTGCTCAATGATCACCCTCTGCTCTGGCGATAGTTTCTTCAGCAACGGCTCAGGGTTTTCCATAGGCCGTATGGTCTGGATCAGCTCCTGGCTCAGAAGGCGATGACGAGGGTCATCAACCGGTAATTTGGCAAACCAATTAACAGCCTGATCAGCCGCTTGATCGAGCCAAGTATCAAAGACACGGGCTGCGATCTTGTTGCGCTTTTCACCTTCGAATTCGTTTGCCCATGTTGTTGCTCCTTCCGGATCACTGAAGGCTTTCGTATTAGCTAAGTCTAAGAAGCTTTCCGCAGGAAGCTGCTGCCCTTTTTCCGAGGAAAGAAATTTTTCTAATCCTTCAGCATCTATAGTTGCCCAGCGGCCTTGAGCGATTCGCATCGCTTCTGCCAGCATCTTTGAGTCATCGAGTGACTGTATCCATGCTAACGCTTCCTGACTCAGTGGATGAACAATCTCTCCAGAAATGTAGTCATTTTGTGGGAAAAGTAACATTGTGAGTTCAGCGACAACTGCTTGTTTGTCTTCGCCCGAATGAATCGTGTCGAAAAGGGTAATGGCAGCTTGGGGTTGTTCCTTTCCTGCCGTTACGAGAAGCTGGACGAGAGCTGACTGACGCTCCTGTCCCACGAGGTTTTCTTCAGTCCAAAGCAATGCTGCAGGTGAGTCTTCTTTCCCCCATTTTTTGAGTAAAGAGAGGCGAAATTTTTGCTGATGCTTGTCACTCAGGTGATCCTTGTTTTCAAACCACGATATCGCGGCGTCGATATCCTTTTCTACCCAACTATCAAAAGCGGCCAGCAAGAGCGTGTCCTCTTGAGTCATGGCAAAATCCATTCGTGAAGCGGCATTCGCTTTCATCATTTCTGTACCGATGGTTTTGAAATGTCGATCAATCTGAGACCTTTTCCTTAAACTCATCGTTTCACGATGTTTGAGAAGTTTCGCAATTAAGAGTTCCGGGGTTTTGAGCGCTTGTTTTTTAACGAGATCCGGCCGGAAGTCGATGCGGTCAAACTTCCACTCTGTGGCGAGATCGATCGCTCCCAGAAGGTTCTCTTTCGAGCGCTCCCAGAGAATGGCAAACTTAAAGTCTTGGACCATTTTGGAATCCGGAAAACCTTGCATGAGGAGAAGACTTTCTTGAGGATTTTTTTCAATAACCAGTTCGGTAAACAAATCGGAGAGATCACTGATCGCAAGTGGCCGTTCTTCGATAAAGTTTTTATGATCCTGATACTCAATAAGAGTGCGTAAAAAATGCTCACGGTCTCGTGTAACCCAGGTGATTGCAAGAATGCGGAGAAGTTGAGTGTCTTCGCCTGCTTCATAAGCGAGCTCGATCATCTTATCGAGCGGGGTGTGTTCCAATCGCGTGATCCAGCGCACCCAAAATTCTTTTCGGGAAAGATCAGGATCGAGCTGCAAGCGACGGGCTGGCAAATCTAAGCGTCTCGCAGTGAACAAATGTCCATCATTTGATTTTACCAATGGAGGACCTTGATCAAGCGAGACCTCACGGAGATGGTATCCACCACCAAAGGTCAGAAGACCAATCCCCATAAGAATCAGCATCCAAGTATAGTTCTTCATAGCTTATCTTGGGCTTCGATGAGGGCACGAATTTTTTCGATATTATCCTGCGGCTGGTTCGTATCGAGCCACGATTCGATCTCCTTGATTTGCTCTTGATTCAAGTGAAGGGGCTCCCCCCACTCTTTTTCTTCGATCAGTCCCAGCATGTCTCGCTGATGAAGCTGGCTGAGCGCTTCAGCAGGGCGGCGTATGAGCTCACTCTGAATTGCCCCCTTCAAGGTGTAACTCTTAATAGCTGTTGGATTCTGACTTTGCCAATCAAGAGCGGCTCCTAGATTCTTTCGAGCACTTTTATAGAAGACCTGCATGGGAAGAGGACCGTTGTGGTTTGAGGCCACTCCGCGCGCTTCCCGGAGGAGCGGCAAAACGGCAAAGGGATCCTCTTCAGCCCAACTGAGATAGACCTCCCCCAGGGCGCGTCTTAGCTCATCCCCGACTAGGCTCTCTTTGATCCATACTAGAGCAGCATGAGGATCTTCCTTGGCCCAGCCTGCGCATAATCCGCGGATCGCGGCAATGCGATAGGGCGATTTCATGTTTTCTACAGCAATGCGAGTCCGAGTGAGATCGACTTCAACAGCCTTAGCAAAATGCCGATCCATTCGACCAGTCCAACGAGGCGGAAGAGCCTCAAAAACTCGAGCCAAACATTCAGGCGATTGAGCTCCGATGGCGCTGAGATAGTCGACTGCTTGGAGATCCCAATTTTCACCCAAGCTCATGAGGAAATCGGTTGCCCTTTCAACATCTCTTTCAATCCAGCTATTACAAGCAACTCGCATCATGGAGTGATGCTTATCTCTGAGAAACTGGCAGGCTGAATGTGCATCGATGCTTGCCCAATCAAGCGCCAGCATCGTCTGGAGTCCAGACTTTCGCAGGGACTCTTCTTCATCATTGAGAAGTTCGTAGAGTTGGACAAAAGCATCAGGACTAGTGCCATACTCAGCCTTAAGACGTTCCCATTCTTTTAAAATTTCGCTCTGTGGTAGGGCATGTGAGCGTTTCGGCGAAAGACTCGTGATAGGGACCGCTACTTGATTCTGTGGGTCGGGATTTCCATTTAAAGCAAGATGAGTGGAATACCCGAGTGGAAGACACAATGCTGTCACCAGCACGACAGTCGCAGTCTTGGAAGAAGTCATAGCAGCAAGAGTTGTTTTTTGACTGGCAGAAAAAGCGGTCGCGGCGATTGCCTCTGGGCTGGACACAATGCCGACGGCACCCGCTACTGTTGCCGTGAAACCTGTTCCTGGCGTAGTGCGGAGAAGAACAGAGTCGATGAGATCTGCGATCCGTCCACGCAGCAGCGCTCGGCCTTTGGCAAGGCGTTTTTTGGTCACATCTGGAGTCAAATCGAGAGTTTCTGAGACAGCGCGAATGGATTGACCTTCTCGGTAAAAAAGGACGAGGGGGAGGCGTAGTTGCTCGGGGAGATTCTCGAGCGCATTGAGAACCTGACGGCGTTCTTCTTTGGCCGAAGCTAGTTCGTCAGGACTTAACTGAGCATCGATGAGAGGAAGAGAATCTACCTGTGTGGTCTCACGTTTTTTACGAAGCTGAGAAGTCGCAGTATTACGGGCGATTTGAGCGAGCCAGGATTTGAGGCGCGATGGTTCTTTGAGTGTCGAAAGCTTTTTCCAAGCAATGATGAACGTTTCTTGTGCTGCATCCTCAGAAGCCGCGAAGTCATTGAGTATTCCCAGAGCGACCCCAGTTACGAGAGCCTGATAGCGCGTGACAATCTCGACAAAGGGCTCCTTCTTTCCAGAAAGGGAGGCTTGGACAAGGCTAGCATCATTGGCTGTTCGTATATTCATGGCTCGCTACATCCTAATAGACGAAGCGAACGTCCATCTGGTGCCAATTTTTTCCGCATATGGATTTTTTTCATCGTAAAAGACCCGTAAGCCGATGTGAGCGAAGCCTCGAAAATCGAAAAACTATTCGCCTTTGTACCACTGGCCTTCTTGTTCAGTTACACTTGGAGATGCTATTTGAAAAAACGAATACCTCACCATAACAATGTTTTCGGAGGTTTCCTAAAATCAGGGTAATCGGTGGTTTTCTACTATTAACACCTCAGATTTCGCCCTGCCTGCATTCCTAATCTCACCCTTGTGTAGGAGCCCTAACGGCGAGGTCCATCTTGGATTCTTGAGATCCTCTTTTTAGACGATCGCCTAATTTGCAAGATCGGCATCCTTCGCTTCGTTTTTTTCAGCGCATACACAATGAGCATCAATCCATTCTTAAATTTAAAAACGCTTCGAAGCCTCACTCTTGCTTGCCTTTTCAGCACATCCTTCGCAAACGCTGCGGACTGGGATCACCTTCCCGTTCCCGCAAAACCAGAAAAAGGTAAGACATGGAAGCTCCTCGAAATTTCAGACGACTTCACCTACAAGGCCGAATCTCTGAGAAAGCCAGAAGAATTCGAAAAACGCTGGAATTCGTCTTACATTAATACTTGGACCGGACCTGGCAAAACAGAGTGGAGCGCAGGGCATAACTACGTCACCAATGGACACCTCGGCATCGCAGCAAGCCGGAAGCCAGGAACTGACTATGTCCACACTGGTATTATCACCTCAAAAAAGTTCTACCGGTATCCTCTCTACATCGAAACTCGGGCAAAAATCGCAAAACAAGTGCTCGCCTCTTGTGTCTGGATGCTCAGCGAAGATTCCACCGAAGAGATCGATATCCTGGAAGCCTACGGAAGTGATCGTCCCAGCGAAGACTGGTATGCCAAGCGCCTTCACCTCAGCCATCACACTTTTATTAGAAAGCCGTTTCAAGACTATCAGCCAAAAGATGAAGGCAGCTGGTATGCTCGTGATGGGATCACCTGGTCGGATAACTTCCATCGTATCGGGGTCTATTGGCGTGATCCATGGCACCTTGAGTACTACGTGGATGGAAAACTCGCCCGCGTCACCAGCGGGAAAGAAATGATCGATCCCGAAGGCTATACGAAAGGCACTGGCCTCAGTAAGGAGATGAAAATCATCATCAACATGGAGAATCAGGGCTGGCGAGTCGACACAAACACCATTCCCTCTGATGCCGAGCTAGCCAATATTGATAAGACTATTATGTGGGTTGATTGGATTCGCGTTTATCAAGCCGTGGATAATCAAACGACCACTCAGACGAAGTGACCTCGAACCTCAGCTAAATGCTAAAATTTTAGCGCTTGATATTTAAGATTCCTGAAGTATCTAAACGACATGAACAAACGTTTCATTACTCTGCTGGTGCTCTCGGCTGGGGCGGCTTTCTTTTTATCATCCTGTAATGCCATGGTGGGTATGGGACGTGACTTCCAGCGCTTCGGCCAGGGAGTAGAAAATACCGCCTACGGGAAAAAGTGGTAGCTCTCTGAAAATTAACGGTGGTATCCCCCAGCGACTCGTTCATCTTCCCCCCGTGACCGAACTCGAAACCGCCGTTCATGCCGCTCACGAAGCTGGCAAACTTCTCCGAGCGAACTTTAACGAAGTCAAAGAAGTCGATGAAGCTCTTCATCATGACCTCAAACTTGCTCTCGATAAAGAATCTCAAGAACTGATCACCGAGATTATCCTTCAGAACTTTACTGATCATGCCATTTACGGCGAGGAAGGTCTTGCTGGTGACCAAAGCTCAGCTCATCAGTGGATCGTCGATCCCATCGATGGCACGGTAAACTTTTTCTACGGAATCCCGCATTTTTGCATCTCTATTGCGAAACGCGTGAATGAGGAGCTCGTTCTGGGAGTTATCTATGATCCCATGGTCGATGAACTCTGGACCATCGAGAAAGGCGGCCAGCCTCTTCTCAACGGAAAGCCAGTCGCAGTCAGCCCTCGGGAAAAACTGGAGGAATCAATTCTCTTCGTCGGCTGCGGAAAGGACGAACATGCCCTTTCAACCGGGCTAGAGCGCTTCCGAAAAGGTTCCCTGAAGGCTCGTAAAATGCGCATGATGGGCTCTGCCGCTCTCGGAATGGCATACATCGCCTGTGGACGTCTTGATGCCTACGTAGAATCCCGTATTTCTCTCTGGGACATCGCCGCAGGAGTTCTCATGATCGAAGCCACTGGTGGAAAGGTTGATCTCAAGCCTCATCCAGAAAAGGACGATGTCTATTCCATCGTCGCTACCAACGGTAAAATCCCGATCGAAGAAATTTTATGATCAAGACCGGAATCGGATACGATGTTCACCAGTTTGCGGAGGGACGCCCTTGCATTCTTGGGGGAGTAGAAATCGAACATAGCCATGGTCTTCTAGGCCACTCGGATGCAGATGTTCTTAGCCATGCCATCGCAGATGCTATTCTGGGTGCGCTCGGCCTACCAGACATCGGCCACTATTTTCCGCCTGGTGATCCCAGCTGTAAAGATATCTGCTCGCTGAAAATTCTGGAAAAATGCCGTGACCTAGCCGCAGAAAAAAATTTCTGCATCAGCAATATCGACTCAACCATGATCGCAGAAGCGCCCAAGGTTTTACCTCATGCGGAAGCGATGAAGAAGAACATCGCGGAAGCGCTCGGCATCCAGCCTACGGATATCGGAATCAAAGCGACAACGAATGAGACCATGGGCTTCGTCGGCCGAAAGGAAGGCATCGCCGCCCTCGCCTCCGCTCTCGTCTATCACAAGGATCTCTCACTCTAAGTGAAGACGTACGACGTTTGGTTAAACAAACTCCGAAAGCGCTCCCAGCCTAGTGGAGCAGTGAGCCAGTGGGCTCACGCGCTGGCCAAGAAACAGGGTGGTGACCCTGAGATCTGGCGAGAGCACCTTCGTGAGATCCTTGATGAAGAAGAAAAAGCATCGCTCGACCTCATCCTGGATCTCGATCTCATCACCGCTCCGGCCCAGCAGACCGGCGGGAGCGATGAGCAGATGCCCTTACTCTAAAGATTCAGATCTTCCTGCAAGTCCTACGGGAGAGGATCACGCTCATCCGGAGTCATCATTCAAGAAGGGTTTCGAGGTATTCACCATACTCCGTATTTTGATATTTCTCGATCTGAACCTCGAGTTGGCTTCGATCAATCCGGCCTTGGATATACGCAATTTCTTCAAGACACGCAATCTTGAGACCCTGTCGCTTTTGAAGCACTTGCACAAATTGAGTCGCATCTGCGAGCGAATCTGGCGTCCCGGTATCGAGCCAGGTGGTTCCCCGCCCCAGTAGGTCAACACGAAGTGTGCCCTTCTCCAGATACACCCGATTCAGGTCCGTAATTTCTAACTCCCCTCGATGTGAAGGCTCCAGCTTCTTCACCATTTCCACCACCTCCGCATCGTAGAAATAAATACCGGGAACGACATACTTTGACTTTGGCTTAGCGGGCTTTTCTTCTAGGGAAATGACTCGCCCATCCTCGTCAAATTCCACTACTCCGTAGTCTTGTGGATTTTGAGCGGTATAGCCAAAGATCGTAGCCCCTTCAACCTCGCGCGAAGCCTTCAAAAACTTTGTCCCGATCGCTCGCCCATGAAATAAATTATCACCTAACACCAAGCACGCGGGAGAACCTGCAAGAAACTCTTCCGCGATCAGAAAGGCCTGCGCCACCCCTTCAGGCTTTGGCTGAGGAGCATAGGAAATCTCCAGGCCCCACTGTGATCCATCACCCAGGAGGGCTTTAAAATTCGGTAAATCCTGCGGTGTCGCGATCACTAAAATTTCACGAATCCCTGCGAACATCAGGACCGAAAGCGGATAATAAACCATCGGCTTATCATAGATCGGAATGAGCTGCTTACTGACCACATGAGTCATGGGAAAGAGACGGCTACCACGTCCCCCAGCCAGAATGATGCCTTTCCGTAAAGATTGCTCCTCAGTAGAAAGATGGTGGCGATGATTTTTAATCGAAGTCATATAAACTAGAAAAATGATTTCTCCTGACCAAGCCGCTCTCCACGGTAGCTTTTCCGCTCAATCTCAGCCGCCCACGCTCGATTTTCAAGATACCACTGGACCGTTTTAGTCAACCCAGATGAGAGATCATCTTGGGGCTGCCAGTCTAGCTCTTGAGAAATCTTATCCGCATTGATTGCATATCGTTGATCATGTCCTGGGCGATCTTTGACAAAGGTAATCCACTCTTCTGCAGAGCGATCTTTCACGGAAGGCACCTCCTGTTGCACCGTCTCGATCAGCAGATGAACTAAATTCAGATTCGTAAGCTGAGATTCAGCGCCACCACCCATGAGATAAGTCTCCCCTACTCGACCGCTTAGGAGAACCTGCACTAATCCTCGCACATGATCTTTGACATAAAGCCAGTCTCGTACCTGACTCCCATCGCCATACACCGGCAGCTTCTGACCAGAAAGAAGTCGCTGTATCATGAGTGGAATGAGTTTTTCAGGAAATTGAAAGGGACCGTAATTATTTGAACAATTGGTCGTCAAAACCGGAAGCTCATAGGTGTGATGATAGGCTCGAACCAAATGATCACTTCCAGCCTTGGTCGCGCTGTAGGGGCTATTTGGAGCGTAGCTTGTTGACTCAGAAAAAGCCGCGTCTCCCTTGCCCAGTGATCCATAAACCTCATCAGTAGAGACATGGACAAAACGCATTCCTGAGGATTTTTTCACCTGGGAAAGGTAATGTCGAAATTCTTCCAGCAGAGAAAACGTTCCTACAAAATTCGTCTCTACAAAATCGTCAGGCCCATCAATAGATCGGTCCACGTGTGATTCCGCGGCCAGATGCATGATTGCATCAATCTCATGCCGCTTCAAAAGCTCCCGGACAAGACCCCGATCATTGATACTGCCGTGGACAAAATGGTAACGGGAGTCGGCTTCGACTTCAGCGAGGTTTGCTAAATTCCCGGCATAACTGAGACAATCGAGATTGACCACCTTCCCAAGCTGAAGCCCAAGCTCCGCTTCAGCCTCCCGCAAAAGGTAGTGGATCAAATTTGAGCCGATAAACCCGGCTCCTCCCGTCACAAGAATGTTCATCAACCGAAGACTATCATGATTTCAGTTAGGATACTGAATCACTCATCCCCGGATGGTAAACAAAATTGAGAAAAGACACTCTCGTTTAAGCCTGACGAGCCGCTTTGATGGTATTTTTAATCAACATTGCGATAGTCATGGGGCCGACCCCTCCTGGCACCGGAGTAATCGCTCCAGCCTTTGCGGAAACCTCGTCATAGGCCACATCTCCACAGAGACGATATCCTTTTTTCGCAGCCGCATCCTCGACCCGGTTAATCCCGACATCAATGACAGTGGCTCCCTCTTTGACAAAATCAGCAGTGAGAAATTCTGGCTTCCCAATCGCTGCCACCACGATGTCAGCCTGGCGACAAACACCTGCGAGATCTTTCGTACGGGAATGCGCTATAGTCACAGTAGCATCGCTCCCGCGAGCCATGAGCAATAAGGCCATGGGCTTCCCAACGATCATACTACGCCCGACCACCACGGCATTGGCACCAGAAGTTTCGATTCCTGCGGCCTGAAGAAGACGCATACACCCGGCTGGGGTGCAGGGCACAAAACCCGTCGGATCTTCCAGAGCGAGCTTAGCGACATTTTCAGGATGAAATCCATCCACGTCCTTAGCGGGATCGATGGCACGCACAATCGCCTCTTCATCGATTTGTGGTGGTGGCGGTGACTGGACGAGAATTCCATGAATCGCAGAATCATTGTTGAGACGCTGAACGACTTCGAGAACTTCTTCCTGAGTGGCCTCCTTTGAGAGGACGATTTTTTCTGAGTGAAGACCGAGCTCGGCACATTTCTTCACTTTTGAATTCACGTAAACTTTCGAGGCGGGATCTTCTCCTACCAAAACGACAGCGAGCCCTGGTGTCACTCCTTGGGACTTCAGCTCGCTAATTTCTGCTTCGCACTCGGCGAGCACTTCCGCTGCCACTTTTTTACCATCAATGATTTGTGTCATTTTTCTTCCAAAAGATCGGTGATGCCTTCGCGAAGGCTGGTTTCCAAAGCGAGTCGCTTTGCTTCGAACTCATCTTCACTGAGCTTACGCGGGACATCAAGGACTTCCCGTAATTCCAGTGTCACCTTACTGAAAGGCTTAGGAATTCGAAAACGATCCCACGTCTTAAGCGTCCAGCAGGAATGATAGGTGTAAGACATGGGAATCATGCTCAGACCCGTAGTCTGTGCCAGCTTCACCACGCCAGGCTGCAAGTGGTAGCGAGGTCCTCGAGGGCCATCGGGCGTCACCACGAGATCAGCGCCCTCACGCGCTAACTTCTTCAGCGCAATCAGGGCGGCGGCCCCACGTCGACTACTCGACCCACGCACCGCTTCCACTTTAAAAACCTTCATCGCGGCTTCCAAAGCTGCGCCATCTTTACTCGCACTGGTGAGCACGACACAGCGCCTTTTCGGGTAAATACCACGCCAGATATAAGGCCCAGCAAAGATCTGATTATGCCACAGGACGTGAATAAATTGCTCTGACTGGTCACCAAAGCGATCCTGCCACCCTTTCAGCTCCACTCTCAGAGTGAACCCGATGAGACGAATGAGCCAGCCCGCTAGAGCCCCGCCGTAGCGGACTTTCCAGTTGGTGCGAATTTCATTCTCGGTGGCCATCTCTAAAAATCACTGAGACATTTTTTACGAACCAGATCTAAAGCTCGCTGGCTGACCTGCTGTTTAAAATCTTTACGATTCCGAGGATGGATTCCGCGAATGGTCTCGACGCCTTCTTCGGTTGCAATTCCAAAGCAGACGGTGCCGACCGGCTTCTCTTCCGTGCCGCCAGTAGGACCAGCAATGCCAGTCACACTAATGGCGAGATCGGCACCACTTTCCACTAAGGCGCCCACCGCCATTTCACCCGCGATTTCTTCACTGACCGCGCCGAATTCCTCAAGCGTCTCGGCCTTCACTCCAATCAAATCCGCCTTGGCTTCATTCGAATAAGTGACAAAGCCATATTCAAAGACTTCGCTGGAACCCGAAATGTCGGTGATTCGATTAGAAATCAGCCCGCCGGTACAGCTTTCGGCTGTCGTTAAAACGAGACCTTTTTCGGCCAGCAGCTTCACCACCGTTTCCTCAAGAGAAGAACCATCATCATTGACGAAATAGTCGGCATATGAAGCCAAGGCCAGCTCACGCCCTTTCGCAATCACCTCCGGCGTTCCAATAAGACGGAGATCGACTTCCCCGAGACGCGCACAATAACCGACCTCAAGTCCTTCGATCCGAGAAAGTGGTTCGTCAATCCCTTCATGCAGCTCACTTTCCCCCACTCCGATAAATTTCAACTCCTGCACCTCCGCAATCTCATCCACTCCCGCGAGAGCTTTCAAACGAGGAACGACTTCAGCGTGAAACATCGGATAAAGTTCTCTCGGTGGTCCCGGCAGTAGAAATAGAGCACATCCCAGACGCGGAGGCGCATAGATACCCGGAGCCGTTCCATTCGGATTAGGCAAGACATCGGCGCCCACGAGCACGTCCGCTTGTTTGAGATTGGTATCGGCCATCGGGATTTCCCGAGCGGCGAAAAATTCTTTGAGCGAGCGCAGCGCGGCTTCATCACGAATGAGCTCGACATCGAGGACTTTCGCGGCCGCTTCCCGGGTAATATCGTCGCTGGTAGGTCCGAGACCGCCAGTAATTAAGACCACATCACTGCGCGAGACTGACTCCGCGAGCGCCTCTTCGATGGCGATCCCATCAGGAACCGTGACCTGACGTTGCACTCGCAGGCCGAGCTTCATCAGCTCCTGGCCGATCCAGGTGCCGTGCGTATTGGGAGTCGATCCGAGTAAAAGCTCAGATCCGGTATTGATGATTTCAATTTTCATGGTCGCTGCCGTTAAAGGGCAACTCCTTCGCATCGCCCCATAAATCTTCAAGGGCATAATGCTCCCGCATTTCCTGATCGAGCACATGAATCATGACATCGACAAAATCGAGCACAACCCAACGAGTGGCGGCACGCCCCTCAGTATGAAGGGCAGGATCAGAGCCTTTGGCTCGAACTTTGCCCTCGATATCGCGCACGATGGCTTTCAGGTGAGGCTGAGAATTCCCCGAGCACACGATCATAAAATCGGTCAGGGTGGAAATACCGCGCAAATCGAAAATGCGAATATCTTCTGCTTTTGTCTCATCGGCTGCTTCTGCGCAGGCCAGGGCAAGTTTTTCTCCGTCCATGATTTTGTGAAAAAATGAGGTCATCGCCCACTCACCAACCCTTCTGATAAAACCACCTAAGAGACTGGCTTTAAAAGCCGAAGCCTTGGCGAAGGCTGGTGGAGCGTAGCGGATTCGAACCGCTGACCCCCTGCATGCCATGCAGGTGCTCTACCAACTGAGCTAACGCCCCGAAAACCTTTCGGACGGGCGGAGAATTAGGGGCTCACACCCGCTCATGCAAGTGAAAAAGCGCATCTTTTTTTCATTTTGAGAATTTCGACATCCTGAAAGAACTGTGCCTCAAGCTACGTCTTTTCAGGAGATTCAATGCCTTTCCCTCCCAAAGTCATCTCTAAAGTCACCAGCTGGACGCTTCCTCTGGTCGCGGGGATTATCATTGGCCGAGGGATGAAAAATGATTCTCCTCAGGATTCAAATTCCCCTTTCAACGTGGACGCTCCAGCAAGCTCCCTACTTTCAAATTCGTCACCAAGCTCTCAAATCACTGGCAAGAAAGAACGAGTGACAAGCTCAGCTACAGACCTCGATCAGCTCCTTACCACGGGCGACCGCATTGAACGGATGCGCCAGCTCATCGGGCTCATCGATGAACTTCATAGCGATGAATTCGAAACTCTCATCGAGCGTTTTCGTGAAGAAGGCTGGCGTGAGACCCATCGGGAAGATTTCCAATTCCTCATCGTGGGATGGATGACCAAAGACCCACTCACCGCGATCTCCTACCTCGATGAGAATGAACCGAATGGCCAGATCCGGCGAAATGCAGTCGCGGCCTGGGCTGCGGAGCATCCTGAATCGGCAGCAGAAGCAATTTCAGAGCTGGAAGATGGGGGCCGAGTCAATGATTGGATTGTCGGTCTCGTCGATGGCATTGCACTCACAGACCCCGAATCCGCCCTCCTCACCCTTCAGACCCTCCCGCCCGATGCGACCCAGAAGTTGGCAATGCAAAACATCCTGCCCGAAGTGGCCTCGCGAGGTTCCGACTACGCTGGGGACTGGATTGAAATGGTGGACGATCCTGGCATGCAGCGCATGGCAGCACGGAAATTAGCCGCTCCCCTCGCCCTGCGAGATCCCATCGCAGCGACTGAATGGGTCGAAAAAATGCCAGCCCGGGAAGCCCGCCGCGACGCCTCTGAGGTAGTGGCAGAGGTCTATGCCGCTCAGGATCTCGATACCGCTACGAAATGGGTGGAAAGCCTGCCCAAGGATACTCAGACAGAAGCCGCCGAGGGGGTCGCCAAACATCTGACGAGAAAAAATCCGGCGGAAGCAGCCCGTTGGCTTCAGAAACTAGGCAATGATCCTGATCTCGATGGAGCTCGGGTCGAATTCCTCAAAGAAGCCACCGAGAGTGACCCACAAACCGCGCTCGAACATGTCGATTCACTCTCGAGCACCGCGAAGCAGGAACACTTTTACCGAAATATTTTAAAATCCTGGGCTAAAGAAGACCAAGAAGCCGCTATCACATGGGCTAAGAACCATTATGGAGCGATCCCAGATCGAATCTATCGATCTGTCGTACCAAGAGAGCAGAGGTAAAAAAGCGACCTTATTTCAAAGTGAGCTCAAATACGGTAGTGAGAGAGGTAGGGCGCTCTTTCGGGACCTGAAGAGTAAAATTTTCAGGATTCACGCTAAAGCTGACCGGCTCTGCACTTCCCATCATTTTTAAAGAAGTGACTGCCAGCCCAGCGAGCGATGGCAGAGAAATTTCACCTTCTTTTGGATTCAACACGAAGACGAAGAGCTTATTCCCCTTTCTAGTATAGCGGACCTCATCATGCCCGTAGGGAGGACTCGTCTTAATGCGTTCGTTGAAATGCCCACCTTTATTTTTTTTGGCAGCTTCGAGATCAGCCTCGCCGATAGCTTCTGCTTCGAGACGGCGTTGAATCGAATTTAGATTATCGCCATGAACCTTCCAGGGCTTGGTTTCATAGATGGCATGGGCATGAGCTTTCACCCACTCACCGAGACCATCTAGGACTTCACGGTGATCCTGCGGGATCCGTCCATCAGGATACATCTCGACGTTGAGGAGAAAATTTCCGTTCTTACTGATGATGTCGCAGAGGACTTCGACCAGTGAGCGAGAACTGTGTTTGATCGCTTTATCCTTCTTAAGAAACCAGGAGGTAAAAGTCGTGGTCCCCTGCCATGTTTGAGGGAGAATTCCATCTGCTACACCTCGCTCGATATCTGTGATGGTAGAAGGTTCGTCAGTGAACTTTCCAGAAACGACGGCCTTGATTTCGCCATGCTTGCGGAGGCTTTGATTATAGAACTCCGTGCACACCTGCTTTCCATAATCACCGTATGGAAAGCCGTAACCGTCGAACCAGAGAAAATCAGGCTCATACTTCGTGACTAGATCGATATGTCGTTTCGCGAAATGCTTTCCGACGGAATCGATCCACTCCGGAGTTCTTTTTTCCGGTGGCAGACCGTATAGCTCAGCAGGATCAAGGCCCTCCCACCAAGTGCCTTTCCCATCCTCTAAAGTGAGGCGGCCATCGTACGGGATTCCTTTTTTTGGCCCTTCTTGATCGGATTCAAAAGCGCCTAACCACCACTTTAAAAAGCGATCATCGTGGGAACTCACTCCAAATGGAAGTTCGTGCTTTCGCGCTGCTTTCGCAAATTCACCGATAATATCACGTTTAGGGCCGATTTTGACCGAGTTCCAAGCATGATGAGTGGAATCGAAATTATCGAAATGATCATGGTGATTCGCGAGCGCTACAAAATAACGCGCTCCCAGCCCCTTAAAATACGAGACAAGATTGTCGGCATCGAAATGCTCTGCCTTCCAGCTCTGAATGACGTCTTTAAAGCCAAACTCTGAGGGGTGTCCGTATGTTTTGACGTGATGCGAATAAGCACGAGCCCCAAAGGTTTCCCGACCGACATCGGGCATATACATGTGCTTGGCATACCAACCACCACCCCACTCCGGGACAGACTGAGCCCCCCAGTGAGCCCAGATGCCGAACTTCGCTTCTGCGAACCAGTCTGGGCAGCGATATTGCTCGCGCAGTTCTTCCCAAGTGAGATTTTTCTTCTCCTGCCCTGTCGCTACCGTGATGGCAGCGAGTGAGAACAGACCAGTAAAGAGACTGCGCAAGATCATAAAACTGGGTGTGATTAACGAATCTGCATGCCAGTATTGGCATAAACCCACTTCTTGAGCTTCCCTTCAGCGAAGAGGGCTTTTGCGGTTACTTCCCGCACTCCAAAAATAGTCTTCGCTTCGTAGACGGCAAGACCGACACGATACTTTACTCCATCGATCTCTTCATCAGCGCCGACTTTCCAGCTCTTGACCTGATCTACGCTGAACTCTTTTACCGCACCACCCTTGATGCTGGCTTTCATCTGCTCGATCATTTGCTCATCGGTGAGTTTAACTGAAGCTGCTGGTTCAGGCTCAGGCTCAGGCTTTTTCATCGGCTTTTCCTCAACCTTCTCTGGAGCTGGCTTCACTTCTGGAACCTCAGGAACAGTCGTCTTATTATCAGCCATTTTAGGCTCTTCTTTATCAGGAACGGGCTCCTTTTTCTCAGGCTTCGGCTCAGGCTTTGTTGGCTCGCTACCTCCACCGGAAATTTTAGCAAATTTAGCTTTGGCGACTGTTTTGAAAATATCGGTAGCATCAATGCCGACCTCACCTTTTGACAGACCATCGAGACTTTCGATGATGAGCATGACCTCACGGCGATTGAGAAGTTTTACCACGTCGCCTTTCACGAGCATCTTAGTTCCATCACCAGAGACGAGAGGGAGTTGGACAGGCTTTACGATTTTCACTTCCGTCGGCAGCTCGGAATCCCTCATTTCAGCAAGGTTAATCGTCATTTTAACATCATTCCCTGCTAGAATAACGTCTCGTTTCAATTTCGCGCCAGATTTATCCTCCTCTACCAGGAGCGGCGTAATGTGTGGGCCCATGACATTACCAAAGACGTATAGGCCAATAAGGACGCCTAGAAAGATGAGGTATTTCATAAAACTAAATAATAGGTGTTTCTGAGATCTTAGAAAGTAGCCAGCAGTTGTCAGGCTCGAAAGTATCGACCTTTGGTCTAAACAAAAATTGACCTTTGTAGAGCTTAAATGATGCTCCCTGCATGGCGGACTCCCGACTTTTCCTTCTCGACGGCATGGCTCTCGTTTACCGTGCGCACTTTGCCCTTATCCGCAATCCCATCACAAATTCGCAGGGGATGAACACTTCAGCCATCTTTGGCTTCACTAATACTCTACTCACTATCCTAGAAAAAGAGGCCCCAACCCACCTCGCCGTCGCTTTCGACACCTCTGCCCCTACCCCACGTCACAAGCGCTACCCAGAGTATAAAGCACAGCGGGAAGCCATGCCTGAGGAATTGGCCGCTGCTATCCCAGAAGTGAAGAAAATGTGCGCCGCATTTCGAATTCCAGTCCTCGAAATCGATGGCTTCGAAGCTGACGATATCATCGGGACCATTGCCGCGCGCGCCGAGGAGATTGGAGATTATGAGACATACATGATCACCCCCGATAAAGATTTCGCTCAACTCGTCGCCCCCCGCACCTTTATGTGGAAACCGGGTCGGCAAGGATCTGACCACGAAGTCATCGGCGTCCCAGAAGTTCTGGAAAAGTGGGAAATCGAAGACCCGAAACAGGTCATCGATATCCTCGGACTCTGGGGAGATGCTTCCGATAACATCCCGGGCATCCCAGGCATTGGCGAAAAAACTGCTAAAAAATTGATCAAGCAATTTGGCTCCGTCGAAACGCTCGTCAAAAGCACGGATCAACTAAAAGGGAAACAAAAGGAAAATGTCATCAAGTTTGGTGAACAGGGTCTGCTCTCGAAGGAACTCGCAACGATCATTCTCGACGTCCCAGTGGAAACAACCCTCGACGAGCTCATCCTTAAAGAACGCGATGAGGAAAAATTAAAAGAGCTCTTCGAACAGTGGGAATTTCGCAGCCTGACCAAGCGCCTTTTTGGAGCCAACTCTGATTCCGCAGACGGCCAGAAGGAAAAAGACACCTCCCCAGCCCCCATCTTCGAGGCACTCAAGACGCTAGCTGACGTTCAACATCACTACCGTCAAGTCGAGACGGATCAGGATTTAGCGGAATTATTAGAGGAACTAGAAGGAGCGGAGAGCTATTGTTTCGATGTTGAGACGACGTCTTTAGACCGTTTCCAGGCCAAGCTTCTCGGAATTGCCTTTTCTACCAAACCGCATCATGGCTGGTATGCCCCGGCCCGATATTTAGAAAAATTCGAGGCAATTTTCGCCTCCTCGAAACTCAAAATCGGGCACAACCTGAAGTACGATCTTCATATTTTAAAAAATCACAAAGCTGAAGTCGCCGGACCATTCTTCGACACCATGCTCGCTCACATATTGGTCTCTCCTGATCAGAAGCATACCATGGATGCTCTCTCAGAGAACCTTCTCGGCTACTCGCCCATCAAGCTCGCCGATCTCTTCGAGCAAGCGACCGCTAATGACGACCTCTTCGCCGAAGCTGCGAAAAAGAAGGCTAAGAAAGGAGAAATCGATCCCACCCAAATTCCTCCAGCTCAACTGGCAGAATATGCGGCGGAAGACGCTGATGTCACCTTCCAGCTCTACGAACACCTTCTCCCGGAACTCAAAAAACAAGGACTACAACCGGTCTACGATAAAATCGAAGCCCCCCTTCTTCCCGTCCTCGTAGAGATGGAAGCAGAAGGCGTCACTGTCGATCAAAACGTGCTCGATGAGGTCGGTGAGGAACTGAACAAACGCATTGAGCAGCTGAGCGCTGAAATTGAAGCCGCTGCCGGACGTTCCTTTAATCTCAAATCACCGAAACAACTTGGCGAGATCCTCTTTGGCGAAATGAAGCTCGTCGAGAAGCCTAAGAAAACCAAGACGGGGCAATTTAAAACAGACGAACAAACGCTTTCATCACTCGCAGCCGAACACCCCATCGTCGCTAATATCCTGAGCTTCCGCGAGGCCACGAAGCTAAAGTCAACCTACGTCGATGCCCTTCCAGATCATCGAGCCCCTCATTCGGGCCGGATCCACACCCATCTTCATCAGCTCGTCGCAGCCACGGGCCGCCTCGCCTCTACCGAGCCTAATCTGCAAAACATCCCCATCCGCTCTGAACTGGGAAAGGAACTCCGACGTGCCTTCGTGCCCCGGAGTGAAGAATTCACCCTCATGGCGGCGGATTACTCCCAGGTAGAACTCCGGGTCATGGCCGCCCTCTCTGGAGATCCAGCAATGATCGATGCCTTCTGCGAAAATGCGGATATCCATACTGCGACGGCAGCCAAGGTCTTTGGGGTCGCCAAAGATGAAGTCATCTCCGACATGCGCCGGACTGCGAAGATGGTGAACTTCGGCATCATCTACGGCATCTCCGCTTTTGGCCTCTCCCAGCGACTCAGCATTCCTCGAGGAGAAGCAGCGGAAATCATTGAGACCTATTTTAAAGAATATCCCGACATCAAGGAGTTCATGGACACCATTGTCGAGACCGTCCGAGAGGCAGGTTATGCGGAAACTCTCGGTGGCCGACGCCGATACTTTAAAGACATCAAATCAGGCAACGCCACCATCCGCAATAATGCGGAGCGCGCTGCCATTAATACCCCCATTCAGGGAACTGCCGCAGACATGATCAAACTCGCCATGATCAAGGTCCAGCAGCTTCTAAAAGACCGGAAAAGCCGCATGATTCTTCAAGTGCATGATGAACTCCTCTTCGATCTCCACCGAGACGAGGCGGAAGAACTGACCCCTCAAATCGTGCAAGCAATGGAAAATGCCCTCCCCTTACCAAACGGAGTTCCGGTCCGTATCGATACTGGATCAGGCACGGACTGGCTGCAGGCTCACTAGCACACGAAGCGGGCGCTAATAAGCTCGCCTCTTATAAGAAACTCATCGTACCTTCTTGGATTCAATTCAATCGAACGACGTTCCTAAACTTGTCTCCACCTCTTACTATCGCAAAAAAATTGCATTAGCGTTTGACGACCCATATTCATTTATTGCAAATAAAGTGCAGTTGGAGATCTGAGGGCCTTGTGCTTTTGGTCTTTGGGTTTCCGATTTTGCTTTTGCTTTATGAAATTCACACGCACCAAAATCGGCGGTCTCGTCGGCTTGTCTTCTCTGCTAACTATTTCCACACTCAATGCTCAGGAAATCGCTGAAAGCGACATTGATACCCTTGACCCAATGGTTGTCATCGGAACCTCTTTTGATGGATTTGAAGCTCTCGGAAGAGGAAAGCTGGCAGGCTCTTACGATATCATTACCCGAGATGAACTCGTCTACGAGCACCCAGACGATACCGCAGAGCTTTTCAGTAAATTACCCGGGATCACAATCTCCCGATATAATCAGGGCATCATCAACAGTGACCTCTCAATTCGTGGCTTCGCTGGCGATGGAACAACTCCTCATGCGAAGCTCTTAATCGATGGAATTCCTGCAAATCTGCACAATGGCTTCAGCGAGTTAGACCAGATGTTCCCCATGGCGATCGGTGGCATCGAAGTATTCAAAGGAACCAGCGATGTCCGCTACGGCCTATACAACATCGCCGGAAACTATAATATTAGTTCACGCACTGATCTCGGGAGAGAAATTCAGCTCACTTATGGCAGTTTTGATGCGAGGGAAATCCAGGGATACTGGGGACTTAAAAGCGGCGCTTTGACACACAATTACTTTGTCGGCTGGCGAGAAACGAACGGCTACCGTGATCACACTGATCTGACGAAATATACCTTCTCTGGACGCTGGTTTTACGAATTCGATGACTCTACGAAATTAGGATTCATCGCGCGGACTTCAAGCTATGAAGGTGACTCCCCTGGCTATCTGGATCGAGCGACTTCACGCACAAACCCTCGTTCTTCGGGGAGCTTTGCCAATCAAGATGGAGGGGAAAAATCGGTTGATCACTTCAGCCTTCATTTTGATAAGGAATGGCAAGACATCGGCCTAAGTTTTTCGACTAAGGCTTACTATCAGCTTTTCGAGAGAGACCGTTTTGTTCGCTTCAATGAAGACAGT
>CALGMJ010000019.1 GCA_937958875.1 uncultured Verrucomicrobiales bacterium
CGTGTAACAGGATCTCGGTAGCCGAACATGAGCATAATCAGGGTCAGCTCCCCTGCCGATACCACCTTGGCGTAAAAGAGACGGAAGAGAAATGAGAGGGTCTCGCTAGCCACGGCTTCCAGCCATGGCTTTTTAGGATCAAGATGAAAGGCGAGCACCTTGTCTCGGTCACGGGCAAAGATCACCTGCTGGAGCTTGGCGAGAGATAAGACATCAGCGATTCCCTCATCACTGAAACGTTCAAGATCCGCAACGATTTCCTTCACCCGCTGAGGATCTACTTTTCCTTTCTCAGCATCCACTACCCCCATATCCGCGTAGTGATTCATCGCGGCAGTATTGAATACATGAGTCATATTTAGCCACCCTTCCTTGACCTGCCCATGCTCAAAGGCCGCCGTGGAGATATCGACTAGAATAGTAGAAATAGGACCAAATCCATAATGGCGCATGCGCTCTCGAAGCCGTTCACGTTCGACATCGCCCTGAGCATCCACTTTCAAACCATCGAAAGCTCGGATCATATTACAAAAAGGACAGGTAGAAGCGACTTTCAGCTTTTCATTAATGAGAGACATCTGATTTCAAGGGGTTAAGTTTTTAAACAGGTAGATCAGTCCACCTTGACCATTGGCTAAGGTCTTTTTAATGTCGCGGGATGGGAAGAATAAAAATGCACCAGCCCCCCTCTCATTCCCTTTTATTTAGCTTCTTATCGAGCATTGCCATATTAGGTATTGCGACCGAATACGCTGCTGGCACTGGATTGGAACAGGCCTATCAATCCGCGAAAGGCTCAGCTCTCGGAAATGCGGTCATCGCCACCATTGATGATGTCTCAGCGATTCACCACAACCCTGCTGGGCTCGCTAAGCTAACCGATTTTGAATTTCAAAGTCAGACTTTAGTGCTCACTGGACGCACCCGCTACCGTGGAGACCTTGGTTCGTTTAAAAATGAACCGATCACGCCCATCGTAGGCAGCCTCTTTCTTGGAGGACGGATTGCCGACGGACTTGGCATCGGCCTAGGTATCACTGCCCCTCATGGCCTCAAAGCCGAATACGATCGTAATATTCCTAACAGCTCTCTCGGCTATGATGGATCTCTTGAGCACATCCGCTACGCTCTCGGCTTTGGGTGGCAGGCCACACCGACTCTAGCGATTGGTGGTTCAATCTACTACGCCCATGATGACTTAGAAAATAGCCTCGGATTTTTTCCCGGTGATCAATGGCGCTACAGCGGCACCGGAGACGGTTGGGGCTGGAGTGCCGGCCTCCAGTGGCAACCTCGCGAGGGTCACCACTTCGCCCTCACTTACCGCAGTGGCATGACCATCGAAACCTCTGGTTCGACAACCTACACTGGAAGCACTTTTTCTCCTTTTCCAAGTGCCACGAGTGAGGCCTCCACAGCCTTTCCCTACCCAGACCAATTTCTCATTGGATATGCCATCGAAGTGAATCGCTGGCTTTTTGAGGTCAATGTGCAACATACGGAATGGGATCGCGTCCGCACCATTACTCGAAATGAAGCCTCCCCCGTCTTCCCTCTTCTCCCGGTATCAAGTGTGCAGAACTGGAATAACTCTCAATTTTATTCCTTCGGCGCCACCTACCAGTGGAAAAAGGATATTGAACTTCGTTTTGGCTACTTACATGGCACCCAATCCGTGCCTGACCGAGCCAGCTCTCCACTACTCACAGATTCACCGTATCACGCGGTCAGCGTCGGCATCGGAGTAGAGCGCGGTGACTGGGAATTCGATGCCTCCGTGATTGCGAACTGGCGGGAAACGCAGAACATTTCCACGAGCCCTGTCAATGCCGGCATCTCTAACAACGGGCAATATAAAACTCGCTCCGTCGCGTTTCACTTTGGCGTGACCCGTCACTTCTAAACTTTGACTCATGAGCTGTGCGGAGCTAGAACATGAATCGACTTTACGTAAAAGAATTTCGACTCGTATCGCGCGCCGACTACTACCTGTCTATGATCTTCTCGCCTCCATTGAGTCCGAAGATTCACTGAGACAAAGCTCACAGAACATCATTACCCGGCTCCGGCTAACAACCTCCCAGCTCAGCGGGGTCTCTGTCACCGATGAATCCGCATTTCAGGAAACTCTGAGCGCATGGATCGACCACCAAACATGCGGAGGCCTCCACATCAGTTGGCGAAAAATTGGCCCCTGGCCACAGTGGACTGAGCAGGAATATCTCGACGCCTTCCTCATCCTTTCCGAAGCCTGCTCAAATGCACGCCGCCACGGACAGGCGAGCGAAATCCGTATCCTAGTGCAGAGCTGGCCCGAGGGATTCACCGTCACTGTTGAAGACAATGGATCAGGTTTTCCAAATATGAGTGGGGAGTCCGATGATGGTGCTGGACTCACCACCATGAAACTACGTGCACTAAGATCTGGCGCGACCTTTTTCTCCACCAACCAAGAAGATGGAGGAAGCCTCGTAGGGTGGAGCCGAGACACCCAAGCTCCCGTCGATAAAAATCCCCTCCCAAAAGTGGCCCTCGGTAAACGGCTCGGCATGGAACTCCATGACAATCTCTGTCAGCACTTAGTCGCCCTCATGGTAGAGCTGGAACTTCTCCGCGAAAAAATCCCCGAAAAAGAAAGCGAAGACTGGCTCCATCTCAAGGAAGCGGCAGATCGCTTAAGGAAAGCTCAACACGAATTTCGGGCATGGTCTCATGAGCTTATCGAGAGCAATCAGCTTAGCTCTTTATAGACTGCAGAAAACCGTCTCTTCACTCCTTCTTGTACGACGTATCCTTTAAATCCGCAGGCTTCTAGATGCCCCTCTCCCCAGCGGACAATGTAATCGAGTTTCGCTTCCCTCGCCTTTTCCAATGGCTTCGCGATTAAAGCGGGCTCTACTTTTTTTCCAGCCAGAAAAAGACGAATCACAGCTAAGAGCAAACGCGCAGCGGGCCTCGCTGATGGGAAAAATAGCGAATGTTTTCGGATACATTTTCGGAGTCGTAGTAAGCTTTTCTGATCGACCTCCCCCCTAGTAACGGCAACAAGGTAAGCATCAATCATCCAACTAAAAACAAAGGTAGATGAATAAATCGTATGAGCTCTTTTTTCAGCCTCTAACAAGCCTTGTTCTAAAATTTTGAGAGACTCATTACGATGATGCTCCGTGAGGTAACCAATCGCTCCCTGCAGCCCCATCGCTTCAAAAGAATGAAGCTCATACACAGAAGCATCCATGGTCAAAAAGATCCGCAAACAAAGCTGGGGCGATTTTAAATCAGCCAAAGCTACTCCTCGGATTAACTTAAGAAGCCCTTCCAAATGCACACTATCGAGGGAACGAGCTAACACCGCCATTTCATCAGTAAGCGCAATACATTGCTCTAGCTCCCCGCGGAAAAAATAATCCATCGCCTCAAGGCATGAAGCTCTGAGCGCAAAGATTTCATTCCCACTCCGTTGAGATCCTAAACGGCTCGCACGCAGAAGAAAACGTGCCTTCCGCCAGCGCTTGAGGCCGAAGTAATAGCTACCTGTCACCAGCGCAACTTCATAACTCATTTGCGGTTGAAGACTTCGCGCGTATTGGAAGGATCTTAAAAGTAATTTTTTCGCAGATCGTTGAGGCAGTAGCCCACCGTAAACCATCGCAGACGATGGAAAAATGCGCGCCTTCGCGACTCCTGCTGAATCTGGCAGTTTCCCTGCCAGCGCAGTCGCCTTAGCAATCGCACAGACGCATCCCCAGAGGTCATGCCCATACCATGCAGCCTCTGCGATAATGCGCAGGGATTGAATACCACGCACATAAACATCCAATTCTTCATCACTAAAATCCTGCTCTCGTTTCGGAAAAAGACTCGCAAAGTAACCGACTACCGCGACCCGCTTCGAGGGCTGATATCGTAAAAGATAATGCTGCTGAATCCCCTCTTGTAATACCAGTGATGCTTCATGGTGACGCCCAAAGGCATACAGCGCTTGCCCTCCTCGCCAATAGTGATCAAAGCCTATCTCAGCTGGCCTTTGCTCTCCTTTTACAGCTTGTAAGGTCTGCTGCGCTGCCGTCCCTAAATCACCAATTTTAAAAGCCTCAGTAGCGGCATCAAAGTGCGATCGTGAAGCCTCTACTTCCTCATCAATTTGATGAAACTGATAAGCCGCCCCGATATGATTCTCATGCTCACGCAAAAGCTGGCCAACCTGTCTGTGCGGAACTGAATCCCCCTGAAACCACTCTTGACAAGCAGCCTGTAAAAGTGCGTGACGAAACACAATGCGTTCATCGCCCTCCCGCTTCAGCAAACCTGCCTGAAGCCCCGACTGCCACTTCCCCAGAGGATGTAATTTTTTCTGAACCTCATTCGCGAGAGCTGGAGTAAAGGCCCCTCTCAAATGAGCGAGAAGGCCTAGCACTTCACGATCTTGAGGATTCGATAACGCAGGGTTGCCCTCACACACTCGGGCCAGCTCAATCGCGCGAGGTAAAGCCTGCACTTTCTGTGTCAACTCCGGCATCGTTTGCTCAAAAGACGGGCTCTTCAAAATCTCGACCGTAAGAAGAGGATGTCCACCAGCGACCTGTAAAAGCTGAGTTGCTGCCAGCTCTGGATCAGAAAGATCAGGCCATTCATACTTCACCAGCTCAAGAAGTTCGCCCTCGGTGAGTGGCTCAAGAACATGCTCGACTCGGGCTAGCTGTAACAGCGGTGAATCCTCCTTGAGAGGACGTGAAAAAAGCACCACAAAAAGCTGATTCTCAAGACGACTCAGTAATCGGCGTAGCATGGAAATATCGTTCATCGACATCCAGTGACAATCATCGAGCAAAACCATAGCAAAGCCTGCTTTGCCAATCTTCTCGGCGATCATCGAGCTAAGCCGATCAACTACGCCCTCATCAGGAGCGCCCATTTCTCCTTCTCCCAGCCGGGCTAAATCCTGCCATCGCTCGAGAAATCCACTCGTGCCACGCGCAAAAGAAATGCGAAACACTTGTTCAGCAGGCAATGCACATTGCTGTAAAAAATGCTCTAACAAAGTCGTTTTCCCCAAGCCTGGAGCAGCCACTACATGCTGAATTTCCGCCCGTTCCGCCTGCACTGCATCTCGAAGGGAAGCCATGACCTCCAGACGCCCGATCATGCCCGCAAGATCTCTGATGTGAGACCGCAGCCGGCTCAACTTTACTGGCCGGCCTTGATGAATGAGCGTCCCAAAGGGCTCTTCTTCAAATTCCGCTCCCATATTAGCCAGGCCAGAACCTAAAAAAAACACCCCATCCCAAGCTTCCCAACCGCGAGGCATTTCCCTCTCCCTAGAGATCAAGGTCGTCTGACTTTCCTCTCCCACTTTGAGGGCCAGAAACTTACGAACCTCAGACTCTCCCTCTAGCACACCTTCTTCTCGCTCACCGGCAAGATTCTGAGTGCAGAAAAAAAGAGCCGTTTCTGAAATGGGATTTTTTTCTAACAAAGGGGTGCTCATAAATCTGCTAGTGGACTACCAAATCAAAAAATGAATCTTCCACGAAACGACAATTTGACAAGAGCTATTCCTACCAGTCAAAGTCTCATAAATGGGAAAAGAACAACAGGAAGGCCTCGTCATTCTCACCCCCATCCTCCCCAATCAGGAAGACAGCCTGCGCCGTCTACTGGAGAAAATCGATCTTGAGCTAACCACAAGTAAGCTTATCCCCTTTGAGAAAATCCCTTGCGTCCATTTTCTACGCTGGAGCATCCTACCTGCTAGTGAAAGCCTTCACCGAAGCACACGATATCCGGCACAGTTACTCTTCTCCTCCAGCTTTGATGGCCCCGCTGAGTCTTACTTAAAATCCCTCATCGAGCTCGCTTCTGACACCTTATTAGAAATATATGCTCATGGAAATGGCCCTAGTAGATCTGATGAACTGGTCTCCTACCTCCTCGCTCATCGTCACCGGCAGAATATTTTTTACCAAGGACATCCCGGACTTCCGGTCGCTCAGATCTTGGCTGACGACCACCTTCGTAAAACCATTGGACAATGCTGTGACCATCTCGCACCCGAAGATCGAAATGACCCGCTAAAGATCCGCCAGCGCATCGAAACCTGCCTAGAGGAAAATCCTGAACTCACACACTCTTTCCCAGAAACTATTCGTCGCCACCGAGAACCATATCGTATCTGGCACCTCATTCTACTCACTCTTACCGCCCCCTTCTGGCTGTGCCCTGCCTTACTGGTCCTTATTCTCTGGCTCGCCTTCATCCGCACTAGCGAATGGCAGGATGATGAGACGCAATACCGAAAAATGGATCCCGTAGAATTCGATCCCAGCCTCATCTCGATCAAAAAACAAACTCATACCCTCGCCAGACGAGAGGATCTCATTTCTCAAAATCAATTCACACATGTGGTCGAGATCAAACCAGGGGTCGTCCGCCAAATCACCCTGCACACCATCCTTCTCGCTGTGAATTTCGTGGGACAAATTTCTTGGGCACGCAAAGCGCTGCTCGGAATCAGTACGCTGCACTTCGTAAAATGGGTCATCATCGATAAAGGACGCCGCCTCCTCTTCATCTCGAACTACGATGGTTCTGCGATTAAATATGTCAGTGATTTTGTCGACCGCTCACGCTCCATCCCTCTCGCCCTCACCGCCATCTGGAGTAATACCGTCGGATTTCCCGATACTCGCTTCCTGATTTTTCGAGGAGCAGCACACCAGCCTAGCCTATTAGATTTTTTACGCCGCTACCAAGTCCCCGCCCAAGTCTGGTTCAGCGCCTACCCCCATATCTCTAGTAGTAATATCCTAAACTCTGCTGACTTCCGTGAAGGACTTCAGCAACCTCTCACCCCTGATGAAATTTTGACATGGCTCAAAACCCTCTAGCCGTTCCCACCGTCCTCGAAGAAAGCGAAATCCAGCGCCTCCTCCTCAGCGGTTATGCCTCGCTCCCTTACGGGCAAATTTTCCTCTTCACCATTCATGATTCAGCGCGTTTCAGCGATTGGCTAGAGCAGCATTCTCTCGACCTCAGTTACGGCGGCCCCACTGCTGCTCATGAACACTCTCGCCTGAACTTAGCTTTCACCTACGCCGCACTGGAACTTCTCGGACTTCCCTCCACGACACTGGAACAATTTCCGCTCGAATTCCAACAAGGCCCACTCAGCCCAAGGCGACTTCGTATTCTGGGTGATACCGGCTCCAGTAGCCCATCCGAATGGCACTGGGGCGGCCCAGATGATCCCGAAGTGCACCTCACTCTCCTTCTCTACGCCAAGGATCTCACCATTCTCGAAAAACGAGAAAAAGAACTCAGCTTCCACACAAGCGGTCTCAAACTCATCCAGAAATCTCCAGCCCACCTCGACCCCGAGCACAAAGATCATTTCGGATTCAAAGACGGTATCGTCCAGCCTCAGCTCCGCGAACGGTCGCCCCGTGGGCCTGCTGAAAATATCCTCCCCTCAGGAGAATTCATCCTCGGTTACCACAACGCACGCGAAGAATACCCAGCCAGCCCTTCCGTGCAGGATCGCCAAGATCCAGACCACAATTTACCAGAACATCGAGCCACTCCGGGAGCCAAGGACTTCGGCTGCAACGGAAGCTTCCTCGTCTACCGCCAGCTTAAACAAAACGTCACTGAATTTTGGGACTTTCTCGAAAACAAAGCCGCCGAACTTCCAGAGAAAGAAAAAGACGCCACCTGGCTCGCCGCAAAAATGGTCGGTCGCTGGCCTAGCGGAGCCCCTCTCACCCTCTCTCCAGATCAAGATGATCCAAATCAACTCGAAGGCCCCAACGACTATTTCAGCTATGCCGAAAAAGACCCAGATGGACTTCGCTGTCCCTTTGCCTCACACGTCCGTCGTTCGAATCCTCGCGACGCCCTCTATCCTAATGCCGCCCTCTCCACTCAATTCACCCGCCTTCATCGCATCATCAGACGCGGCCGCCCCTACACTCTCGGCGAAGAAAAAGGGCTAAATTTTCTCTGCTTTAATGCGGACATCGCGAACCAATTTGAATTCATCCAGCACGACTGGATGAACAACCCAAAATTTGCTGACGTTCTTTACGACGAATCGGATCCTATTTCTGGCTATCAAGACCCGAAACATCCCGAGCTCACCCACAATTTTTCCATCCCGGGAAAACCACTGCGCACGCGAGTCAGCGGTCTCCCCCGCTTTGTCGATGTCCGTGGCAGTGCCTACTTCTTTATGCCGAGCCGGAAGGCCCTTCACTTTCTGATTTCTCTTCAGAACCGGAAGACCCCTCAGTCAGCATGGTAACGTAGTCACGCGCTTTCATCTGAAGCTGCAACGCACTGCGACAATTCGTCTTTCGCTTGATATTTTCACGATGATTCTCTGCCGTCTTCGCGCTAATTCCGAGATCACTCGCCACTTCTTTAATCGTCTGGCCTTGGCCGATCTTGAGAAAAATCTGGAACTCACGGCGGCTGAGAGAAAGCTCCGGGCTTTCCTCGTGATTCACCAACTCACTGGGAGGAAACCACTCACCACCACCGAGCACAGTATTGAGAGCTTCCCGAATTTCACTGATGGAAGCCCCCTTCGGGAGAAAGCCATTCACGCCTTCCCGCTTCGCCCGCGCCCCGATACGGGCCTGATCGCACACCGTGAAAAGCAAAATCGGGATGTGGGGAAATTTCTGTTTCAGCAGATAAATGAAATCAAAGCCATCTTCCCCACCCATATTAAAATCTGTCACAATAAGATCTGGCCTCCGTTCATCGATCTCCGGCACCGCCTGCGAAGGAGAACCCGCACTCCCCGCAATGGCACAACCAGCCATCCCTGCCACCACCCCCGCAAGCGCCGCCTGCACCACCGGGTGATCATCCACGAGATAGATCTGCTTTTCTTTATCATCAGGGGAGCCCATAGGACTTGATTAAAGACTATCTTAGAAAGAAGGAAAGCTTCGACGCATCACATCCTCTGAAAAAAGATCCTACCACAGCGCTCTTGCAGTTGAGCCTTGACTGACTATGGTCACGCCATGTTTTCAAACCTCGCTGACAGCCTCGACAAAACCTTCCGGAACCTCCGGGGAGTCGGAAAAATCTCTGAGAAAAATATCTCTGACGCTCTCAAGGATGTACGTCTCGCCCTTCTTGAGGCCGACGTGGAACTCGGAGTGGTGAAAAACTTCATCGCCAATGTCAGCATTAAGGCTCAGGGAACAGACGTTCTCAAATCGATCAAGCCGGGCGAACAGATCGTTAAAATTTTCCAAGACGAACTCACCGAACTCCTAGGCGGTGATCAGGCTCCTATTAACCTGAACCCTCCAGGCTACGTCCTCGTTTGCGGTCTGAACGGTGCTGGTAAGACCACCACCTCAGCTAAGCTGGCCAAACGCCTCAAAAAAGAAGGCCGCCGCCCGCTTCTCGTCGCCTGTGATCTCTATCGCCCTGCCGCTATCGACCAGCTCGCAAAGCTCGCTGAACAAGTCGAAGTCCCCTGCTACACCCCAGAACCGACTGAGAAGAACCTCGTCAAAGTCGCGAAAGACGCTCTCAAATGGGCGAAAAGCCAGGACGGAACCGTCGTCATCTTCGATACTGCCGGTCGTCAGGAACTCGACGAAGCCCTTCTCAAAGAGCTCAAGGAACTCAATGACTTTCTCAAGCCTGGTGAAACTCTCCTCGTGGCCGACTCCGCCACCGGTCAGCAGGCCGTCTCTGTCGCTCAGACATTCGACGAAAAAATCGGTATTACCGGCCTCATCCTGACTAAGCTTGATGGTGATGCCCGCGGTGGTGCGGCGCTCTCCATGCGTGCCGTTACAGGAAAGCCGATCAAATACATCGGTGAAGGCGAAAAAATGGAAGACCTCGCCGAATTCCACCCAAACCGCATGGCCGACCGTATTTTGGGCATGGGTGATGTCGTCACCATGGTGGAGCAGGTCGCGGATAAGATCGACGAGGAACAAGCGATGAAGTCCGCCAAGCGACTTCAGTCAGGCCAGTTCGACTTCAACGACTTCCTTGAGCAGATGAAAATGATCCAAAATCTTGGACCACTCGAAGGATTGCTCGGCATGCTGCCCGGCTTCAGTAAAATCAAAAAGCAACTCCCTACCGGAGCCCTCGATGATAAGCGAATCAAGCAAATGGAAGCAATCGTGCTCTCCATGACCAAAAAAGAGCGCTCCAAGCCCATCATCATCAAAGCCCCCCGCCGTAAACGTATTGCCGCCGGCTCTGGCACGACTCTCGTGCAGGTCAACCAGCTCCTAAAGCAATTCGGCCAAATGCAAAAAATGATGAAATCCAAAGGCAAAATGAAAGGCATGATGAAACAACTCGGCGCCATGGGTGGCGGTGAAGGAGGCATGCCTGATCTTGACGCTCTAGGCGGTGGCGGCGCTGGCGGTGGCAAGGGCCTCGGTGGCCTCAGCGACCTCCTCGGCGGTGGCAAAGGAAAAGGCGGGCCTAAGTTTCCGTTTTAGGAAAACAAAACAATCCACTCGCCATCAACGATCCTTGAGCAAAGGACGACAAAGAAACGCTGACCCCTTACCAATACAAAGAACACCACTGGCGACTAGTGTAGTCCCATGAAAGCCCGCCTCGGCAAAACCAAAGCCTCTACCGCCCTCACCCACATACTCACTCGCTCAATCTACAAATATGTAAATCACTCCAGAACAGCCACTTACGAAAACTATTATTTAGGAGCCATATTACAACAGTCACATGCTATGAACCTCGCATCTTGTAGAATCCAACCGGCGCCTTCTGTTTCTCTGGTTTATTCTTAGGAAAATACATGCTAATCCAGAGAGTAACCCTTGTTCCATCGGATACTGTTACCTCGTAAATATCGATGAGGTTTCCATCTGGTCCGACACCGCCGCTAGCCAATCTCTGATAAGAAACCTTCTTACCCTTGGAGTCCAAAAGTAAATCAAAATAGGCTCTTTGTGCACGCGGACCTCCATACTCGTCCTTGCTACCAACAAGAATCGGATTCTCTTGTGTATATCCAAACGAGATATCATCCGACATTAACCGTTTATTCACCCCCTTGGGAGCCTTCGCTTTAGGGTCGATTTTCGCTAGACGGGTAATTTTCTCTGGCTCTTCCTTAGGCTTCTCAGCGGTTTGCTCTGCGAAAACTGGCGAGACAGACAGCGAGCTCACAGATAACACTAGAATGGCAAAATATCGTTTCATTTTTTTAGGCTACGTCTAAATCTGACAAACTCAAGCGCGGGCGCATTACGTCCTAAGAATATGTAATTAATTTCTTTCGGATAGCACTTAAACAAACCTCTTATCTAAGAGTCAAAGTCCCGTTTCATCAGAATCGTCGATTTCCTCTCTCTTTACGAGATGAGACCATCGCTTTGGCATAAGATCAGGAACCATAGTCCTCGTGAAAGTTGGTCCAGAGATAAGATCGCCAAAGGGTCCCTTTTGAAAGTCAATAACATCGACTTTCACCCTAAAAAAATTATCTTCGCTCTCTGCCATTTGCTGGTAATTAAGCTCTACCTGCTTGCCATCGACAACAGCTTCAATGAAGGGCAGCTCTGTTTCTATTGCATTTTCGACGTTTAATCTTATCTGTTCATCAGAAGAAATCTGATCCAAATATGCAGAAACCTTTTTTTGTAATTCTACCAGCTGTTCGCCTTTTAAAGGTCTTATTTGGTAGACGAACCCACCTTTTTCATCACCGACTAGATTAGCTTGCATCTCTTCAATTTCTATCACTTCTGCATAGATTTTAAGTAAAATCTTTGCCGTCTTTTCCAGAATTTTTTTATCTATCTCCGAGCTGTTAAGCTTCTCAATAGCGGGTTGAATTTCCGAAAAGTCAGTCTCCTCATACACACTAGGACTTAAGTCATTCCGCTTAATTACCCTTAGGTTGGTGGATCTCTTTGAAGGCTCCCTTGAAGGCAAAAGATTACGGGCGGGCAATTCTTTAGTTGCGACCTCACCACCTGACACTTCCTCCGGATCAACAGATTTATCTAAAAACTGAAAGAGAAGAGCTGCAACCATTATCGCTCCTACTAAAAATAAACTAGACCGATATCTTTGCCTCATTAAATAAACTGTAGATTGATGTGTAAGTTACATCTCTGCCACGTTCTTGAACTTGAGTTTTCACTGTTCCATTTCTTGCAGAACCGGAGGGCGGTTGATCGTCTCTGTACGTAGTCCAAGAAGAATAGGTTGTGTTGTGGCCTTGAAGTGTTTTAGTAGTTCCCCCTTCACAAATTGTAGAAGGGAAATTTGGGGAATTTTCAGGGCTTAGGGTAGTTGAGTCGCTTGGTGTCCCTGAAGACCAACCAGACGAAGTTGAGTAAATCCAAGTTGTCGTTCTTCTCACGAATTCTTTTTGTGTCTGAGCAGCTGGCCTTTAGCCTCCTGTTGAGGCTGTTACAAGATTCTGTAGTCCGATAAAAGTGATTGGAGTTACTGTAACTTCAACCGCTGTCTTCTTCAGAAAGTTTCTTCTAGATTTTATAATCTTTTATCAATACCATAACCACTATTTCCTTTTCTATTTATGTCAATAGAAAAATCTCTCTGCGGCGCGGGTCATGGATTGGGAACGATGGTTACTTGAGCAGATTTTTTTTTATCGGAAGCTTCTTGCCCCACAAAGAAGGCTAGAAAACCTCTCACGAACAGTCCTCCACTAAGCGTAAATACAATTACTCCAAAAATCCTTCTGAGCCCCCCTTTCGCTTTGATTAAACCTATTACGGAAAATACTAATCCCCACAAAATTACCGACCAAAGAGCTCCTGATTTTGCGGCAACAAATCCAGCTATGAAAATAAGCCCAAGGCCAACTCCTATATACAAACCGCCGTCAGATTTCTTCTTCACCATTCAGATGGTAAATTTTTCGGCGCTCCG
>CALGMJ010000020.1 GCA_937958875.1 uncultured Verrucomicrobiales bacterium
GCATTTCCTGACACTCTTTGGCTCAACCTGATCGCCGATTACTCTAACCAGGTGACGGACACGTCCACGCTAAACCCTGGTGCGGTCGGGGAGACTCGAACTCCCACGGGTGTTACCCCACAGCGACCTCAACACTCTGCATAACCCGTAAGTCATTGATTTTTAAACACATGCAGATCTGTTTCGCGACACTTTGTTCGATTTCTGTTCACATAAAGCTGCGGCATAACTGCGGCAGGATACATATGTTCACTGTCCGAGAAATAGATTTTGCGGTACCGTTCCAGCTGTCGCCGATGTGCATTGGTACGAGTGATTGGGATAGGTCAGTGGAAGTGCTGTTCGAAAGCAGTTAATTACTAAGTTACTCAAAGGATTTTAGGTGCGGAGGCCTCATCAGAAATGGCGAAGCGAGAGCCCGCATCGAACTCAATCGGAAAACGCGTTGGCTTCAATCTGTATTTTCACATTAGTGCACGCCGTCTCATTCCGACAAAAGTGTCACATCTCCTCTCCGCTGCGGAGAAGATTGCTCAACCGCCATCCGGTTATAATGTGATCAAAACCAACACCATTGATGATACCATCTCGTTCTTGGAATACCGCGATTTTTTTTCCGACCCGTTCCCTCAGCTTATTAGCTCAACGCACGTCGCAGTACATACAGAAAAAGTGACATTTCGATCCTTTGCTGACTCAACAAATCCTCCGATCCTACATCGGAAAGAACTATTGCTAGATCCAAAACATGACGAAGCAGCGAACTACCGAAAGCTCTCGGCTTCATTGGATCAAGTCGGTTTACTCGAAGCGACTCAACCCATTGGCTTCTTACAAAATTGGGAAAACTGGCTTCGCGAGAATGGCTTCTTAGTTCGAGATCATGTTCTCGAAACGATCGGGAATCAGACTTCTGATGGTGGTTTGGATGACCTTAGTGAACCGATTAAGCGACATCGAACCGCGATAGATCGAGTGTCTTTTTCTGCTCCAATGAAGCTCCTCGAACGTTATGGCTTCCTGAACGGCGACTTCACCTTGTTCGACTATGGATGCGGCAAAGGAGGAGATGTCGAGCGACTGCGAGACCTTGGCGTTGAAGCTTCAGGCTGGGACCCTCACTTCGCACCGAACGAGGAAAAGCAGACTTCCGATATCGTCAATCTTGGGTTTGTCATCAATGTAATCGAACACCCATTCGAGCGGGTTGAGGCATTGAGATCCGCGTATGACTTAGCAACCCATTTTATCGTTGTTTCAGTCATGCTGACAAACAGCAGCCGAGGAACAGCGAAGCAGTTCTCAGACGGTTGCAAGACAGGGGCAACAACCTTCCAAAAGTATTTCACACAAAGCGAGTTCAAGGAATACCTAGCAATCACATTGGATGTGGAACCCTATCCGATTGGGCCTGGAATCTGCGTCCTCTTCAAGACTGAAAAAGCTTCCCTGAATTTTCTTTCCCGGCGAATATCTGGGCGTTCAAGAGCACGAGAAAAACATGGGCGAAAGCGTCAAGGTCCAATCGCCCGAAACGCCATCGTACTCAGTGGAGAACAAACTTCGATCCTTAGCGCCTACTGGGATGAGGCTTTGGAGCTGGGGTATTTTTCTGAACCAAGCCAAAACTTACGAGAAGAGCTCATCGATCAGTTTGGTTCTATAAGACGTGCAAGAAACCAAGTGACACAACGCTTCAATCAGGTTGCTCTTTCTGAAGCTGCGGATCAGCGGCGGGAAGACCTCGTGGTTCTCTTTGCGATTAATAAACTTCGCATACGAAAAGGTGAGAGTGTTATTGATGATCAGACATTGGCTGCATCGAAGGCACTCTTTGGTTCAATGCGCGAGGTCAAGGCCCTCGCCATGCGCCTCATCGAAGATGTCGCCTCACCCACTCAACTTGAATCTGCCTGTCAAGCTGCCGAACAGATTGGCCTTGGTCGATCGATCGAAACGGTTGGATTCGTTTTTCACAAGGCACAGCTTCACCGCATGCCACCGGTTCTTCGTCTCAGAGTATGGCTAGCAGCACTCGTCGCAGACGACCCCGAAAGTGCGGACCTCATCAAGGTTCATTCTTCGTCAGAAAAGGTGTCATTTTACACCCACGCCAACTTCGATTCTCAAGGCCTGCCGGAACTCTTCACCCAAGAGATTGTCGATTTGAGCCGGTCGAAAACATTTCTTCGGATTCCTAGCGAACGATTGGTTCTTAAATTTAAAGCTCGATATCTTTCCGAAGAACAATCCCAATTTCCCTCACAGGAGCGCTTTGATGAAGTTGTCGAAGGGATTTTCGACGATCACTTCGGTTTACATGCACCGCTCGAAGACGTTGAAAAAATCCTGTGTGAAAATCATTATCAAGTATCTGGAATGAAACTCATTCGACCGGACTCTCCGCCTGACATCGATCTCCGGTGCGGTAAGAATTTTACCTTTCGAGATCTGATCGAATGCGGGGAAACGCAAGAAAAGCTCGCACTGCCGAATACCCCGGTTGAGCCAGAGTCTTACTGGGCACTGCATGATCTAGCCACTGCCATCCTTGATCCGGTCATCGACTATTATGGCGGGATCGAACTCACGTATGGATTTTGCTCATCTACTCTATCTCGTAAGATCAGCAAACACGTTGCTCCAAAACTTGATCAACATGTTTCGTATGAAAGAAACCAAGCTGATAAGCGGATTTGTTCCCGGGGCGGCGCAGCGGTCGATTTCGTTGTCGCCGATGAAGACATGAAGGAAGTCGCGACATGGATCTGTCGAAACCTACCCTTCGACCGACTTTACTACTATGGGCAAGACCGACCGCTTCATGTCAGTTTCAGCCAAAAAACAGCGGGAAAAGCCTATGAAATGATAACAAGCACAACCGGCAAAAGAACGCCAAAACCCTTCAAACCTTAAGCCGCTGCGGCGTCTGGGTCGCTCTCTTGGAGGCCCAGCTGGACCAAATCTTCGATTGATTGAATCTTCCCACTACCGAGCAAGTATCCGAGACCCCGGTGAATATGCAGCACAAATTGCGTTTTGAGATTTTCAGGGGTGATTTCAATCCCGTCCTCGAAGCAACGTTGCTTCATCAAACACAGATAAAGTGTCCCATTCGCGCCAACCAGCGTTTCCCACGCAATTTCGCCTCTACCATTCGGATCATTCTCGAACTTATCTGCGACCGGAACACCCCGCTCGCGGAGCGAGATGCAAAGCGCCCATCGACAAAGAACGTTGTTCTTCTTGATGCCAGTGCGCCGCTTCAATCGTGAAACTTGCTCGAGGCCCTGTTGACTTAGTTGAATGCTCTTAATGGGCACGCTGTAATGTCTCCTCAAAGCGATAGCCCTCAACAACGTTGGTCGAGCGGGTCTTATCGCTGTATTCAAGCGTATAGGAATGACTGACATGCGGGGAAATCTTCTTGTAGTACCGTCCAACGATTTCCTCGTCGGTCGACAAAAGGATGACTTGTCCGCTCGCGGCAGGAAAATACTTCTCGACCAGCTTGGACCGATGCTTGGAGTCAAGACGGCCGAGCGGCGTATCAATCACCGTCGGGTATTCTCGGCCAGCAGCTTGTGCCAGGGCCCAGAGTAACGCCGTCGCGACAAGCTGCCTCTCTCCCGCAGACAGTCTCCGAACATTGATCTCGGACCAATCTCCACTGCGTAACTTCAACTCAAACGTTTCTGCGTCGATTTCAACCTGGGAGATCAACGTCTCTTTACGCATCATCGTATTAATCGCTGACACGGCGAGCTGTTCAATTCTTCGGATATGATGCTTGACCACGCGCTTCCCAAAATCATCGAGATCGTTTCTGGCAGACTCGATATAAGAAACCATCCGAGCAGCTTCAGTTGCAGCGGCTTGCTCCGAAAACGCTTTCTCCAAGATCGAAGAGATCTTCTTTTTGATCTCGTTCAAACGATATTCAATCGAGGCCAGCTCAGCGTTTTGTTTGTTTTCCGCCATCTCAATCCGGTTCAAATCGTTGGTAAGGCTTTTCAACTCTCCCTTCGTTTTTGCAATTTGATCCTCGCTCGGGATCGAGGAAAGCTTCCGATCCAAATCATCGATCGTTTTGTGACATTGAACCAATGCATCAGACAGTTTTTGAGCTGCCGTTTTTGCCGCTGGGAGTTTCACCTCCAACTGATCGAAGGCGACGCCGTCTTGCCGGTCGATCGAAAATGCCTGCGACTTGTCTAAAGTCTCGGTTCGCTTAACGCGGTCCGCGGCCAAAGCGTCCATCACGCTTTCGGTCTGCGTTTTCTTGACCTTTAAATCGGATAGCAAATTTCGAATAAAGTCATCACGTTCTGCGATCACATCAAGCGCCGCTCTTTCACGCTCTTGCGCAACAGCACTTCGAACCGAAACATTGCTTCGGGCAGCAAGGCTCGTTTCGAGAAGGCTCAGAGGCAGTTCTTCTTCACTCAGAACGATGAGCTCGGTTCGAAGCCGGTTCATTTCACGGCCAGCAGCGGCGCGGTCTTTGCTTAAGCTCTCAAACTGTTCGAACAAATCTCCACCAGACTGTTTGAATTCCTCGCGTTTTTCCGCGATCGAGCTTTGACGCAAGGATTGCTCGCGCTTTAACTCTTCCAGCTGCTCCAGCTGCTCTTGGCGACGAGCCTCGACTTCCTCGAGTTCCTGCTCAAGCTCGGCAATCTGCTTTTTGATTGCCTCGCCAGTATGTCTAACACGCTTACGGGTCGCCAGAACGTTGAGATCCAATCGAAGCTGTTCAACAAGATCGAGGCCCAGGAGGGAATGAACGGCTTCTTTCAACAGAACAGGAAGCCGCTCAAAATCGGCGAGCTCCTCAATCTGCTCACCATCAAAAAAGAAGAAGGATGCGATCCTAGCCGGGAAAATGTCGTGTATTTTCTCTTGCCAAAGATCGGCCAGAACTTTGTCGGCCGCCCCATCAATATAGACATCGAAACCCTTTTGGACGCGCTTTCCTTTTACCTTCCACGTGCGCCGCACTCGATACCGGCGCTCCTCTCCGTCTTCAGAATGCCTAAACGACAGTTCAACGACCGCCCCATCTTCCTGGTCCGCATCGCTGTTGAGCAAATGAGTGAGGAAGTTATCATAGCCCTTACGATGTCTCTGAGATGGCGCACTTTGTGGACCAAAGAGAGCAAGTTGAATGGTCTCATGAATCGTCGTCTTGCCGCAGCCATTCAACGCGCCCACAAGAACAACAGGTTTCTTGGGGTTTTCAGGTTCGAGATCAAACCGATGCCATCCATTGAAAGCCCCGACATTATAGAGCTTGAGGGTTTCTAAGATCATCGGGACCCTCCGGTTTTGGCGAGCGCCGCACGGGCGTCGGACAGTTTCGACCGATACCCATCATGATCAACTTCAGGCTCGGCAAGACCCGTGACAAGTTCCTTCCGCGTCTTCCGTTCAATGGCGACGCCGAGCGCATCTTCGCTATTTTCAAAAAACCCACGCTTGATCGCTGCCTCCAGCTTGGAATAGAGACCAGCCCGTCGCGTTGTGCCTCGAAACCGCCTTTGGACTTCGAGAAGTTCCCGAAGACACTGAAACTTCAGCTCATCCCCAAGGCAAACCTCTTCTTTCAAAATATCCATCTCTTCAAATCCAAAAGCTTGGGAAGCATCTGGAGCTGGCCCTTCAAGCTTGCGCCCCGTGACCGTTTCGAAAATCCTCGGCAGCGAATCTTCAATTTCGAATTTCTCGACCACCCAGATTCGGCGGATCTCATTGAGCTCATCAGGCGTGATAAGTTCGATCTCTCTCACCAGCGGCGGCGTTAACGGATCATTCCGAATAGCCTCCTGTACAGACAGAAGTTTAGTCAACCATTCTTCCCGGGAAGCTTGGGTGTAAGGTCCGGGTACGAGCTCATCCGCTTGGGTCTTCAGATTGACCGATCCATTCATCCGGCGAAAATCGCGCTTATCGTGATCGTGTTCGTCAAGTTCGTTTCGCAATGACAAAAGCGGCGTCATCCACGCCTTTTCATCATCGTTTTGAATCATCGCCGACATCGATCTGTCTTTATCGACGAGCGTGCAGACCCAACATCCAAAGCGACTATTTCCGCAACTCGGCGTCGATGTATCAACCACCAGCGGACACTCCCCATCCGCCGTGGCACCTTGATACATCGTCAACAGATCTTTGTTGTTGTACCCCCAAGGATTCTCATACTGCATGAGAAAGAGCCAAACATCGTCGTTCGACCAATCCGAGATCGGTGTATACACGAGCGCATTCTCGAGAGAGCTGTGCGCCGTTAGCAGCTCGCGGATCTTGGACTTTTCAAGCCGCTTGATCCGAGCAGCCCGAACAGAGCTTTCGGCCTTACGTGTTCCAAGAACGACGATTGCCTCACCATTTTTCTCAACCATGTTTCTGATGAAACGATCGACTGGCTTGATCTTCAGGCGTTCGGTACACCATCGAAACTTTGGGCGGGGCGCAGGGTAACCTTTGCCGATTAGATTGACCCAAAATGTATCTTGGACCTCAGGCGTCAGCTGCTCTGGATAAATGGGCAGTCCAAGTTCCGTGGCACATTCACCCATGACCTTCAGCGATTTAGCGACCCAAGCACTAACAACGGGATTTTCGACCAACGTGTCAGTCGTAATAATGAAGACGGGTTTGGTTCGCTCTTCTGCGGCGAGGCCCGCGAGCGCGAGCCAAATCAACTGAACAATCGCCGTCGAGTCTTTCCCGCCGCTGTAACCAACGACCCAGGGAACGGAATCCTGTTTGTACAGAGCTCGAACCTGTTCAGCCAGATCGTCGATTACGCCCCGCAATCCGCCATCACGGAAAGCCGATTTCGAGTTTGTACTCGGACCCGCATCACTCATCTGATCCCTCCACGACTTCCACTTCTAACTTTTGCTCATCTGCGCTCAGAGCGAGTCCAAGCTCGTTCTTCACGACATTCGATGTCAAAATCACACTTCTCGTCGCTTTCGAAAGACGACCTGCATGCATTGTACGCCCTTCCCAAACGTCCGTGTTGGCGCGGGCCCAGTTGATTTTTTTCACGGCTCTGAGCTTTTTCTCCCAGCTCTTAGGATTTTTCTTGATCAACGCATTTCCTGCGCGCCCAAGCGCCTGTAAAACAACACCGTGCGAATGGATGAAGTCCTCACGGACTTCACCCGCGGTGAGTCGGCCGACCCGAACCAACTCCCACTCCGGAATAACTTTGATGAGTGTGGCCCAGAACTCAGTGGCCAACGTGATGGCATCGTCCAGCTCGTAGTCGAGATCAGCCAAGAGTGCCGAATTAGCGCTATAGAGGGCGCTGAAAGTGAATAGCCGCTTTGATCGGGCGGAGAGGGTACTCTTCTCCATCTCGACCAATTCTCTAAATAGGGGAAGATTGGCCACGACCTTCCGCGAAACCTCAGCAACGTCGTCCCGATGATCATAAAGCACACCAATCGACCGCGAAGGACGAACCGCATGGCGGTTTAAGTCAGAGAACATTTGCTGAGAGCGTTTCAGGTTGCGATCGATAAAGAAAACGACCGCAATCGTCTCAGCGCCCAACTCCGGCTCTTCTCTCAGAGCCTGCTCGATTGCAGCTCTACGATGCTGTCCGTCGTTGATCACAAATTGGGCGGACATCGGAACGCTGAGGGACCCGACATTTGCGGCATCCCCCTCTTCACTCGCTGGAATGAATTTCACATCAGCGTCTATTGATGCGGTGATCGCCGAGAAAACATAGCTGTCTTTGTTGTCGACAAGATACTTCGCCATCTCTGGAATTCGGGCTTTGTTGAGAAGCCGTTGAGCACGCATTTCTGGCAGCAATTCGTCCTCGTTGAAGATAAAAATCTTCGGTATGAGTCGGAGGGGACACATTGACGCAAAATACTCGCGGCCCGCTTGAATCCCACGGATCGCTGGGAAAACATATTCATACTCGAAGGAATTTTTTGCCACGACAGGACCTTTTCCGTTGTCATTTGACGTAACTCAGGTCAATTTGTACGTCAACATTTAACAAACAACGGACTCAGTTTGTGATCGCTTATCTCGATAATGCTGCGACAACCGAGACGGACCCGGAGGTCCTTGACGTCGTCCTCCACTACATGAAAACCGAGTATGGCAACGCGGGAAGTCGCACCCATCAATTCGGCCTACGGGCAAAGAACGCTGTCCAAAAGGCACGAGCGCAAATCGCGGCAAGCGTAAATGCCGAGCAAGACGAAGTGGTCTTCACGTCTGGCGCGACTGAGGCAAACAACCTCGCTCTTCTCGGGCTGGAAGCTTACGGGCGAGAAACTGGAAAAACACACATCGTTTCGACAGCGATTGAGCACAAGGCTGTGCTTGAACCCCTCGCAGAACTAGAAAACCGAGGATTCATTATTGACTTGGTCAAACCGGACCTAAGCGGGGCCGTTTCTCCCAATGATGTTCTCGAAAAAGTAACGCCTTCCACGCTCGCCGTATCAGTTATGCAAGTAAACAACGAGACCGGAGTCCAGCAGCCAATCTCTCAGATTGCTGAGGGTCTCAAGGATAGTGATGCATTCTTCCACGTCGATGCTGCTCAGGGATTTGGAAAACGCAATGAAGCCCTCGAAGATCCACGGATTGACCTCATCAGCATCAGTGGGCACAAAATCCACGCACCCATGGGAGTGGGTGGTCTAATAACGCGAAAGCGATCTTACCGCCGCCTACCTCTCAGGCCACTTACCTTCGGCGGCGGTCAAGAGCGGGGATTGAGGCCCGGAACTCTGCCGGTTCCATTAATCGCAGGTTTCGGGAAAGCCGCTGAAATAGCCGAGAGGGACAGGGATACTCGAAGAGAGCATATTGAAAAACTGAGAACCGCAGCGTTGGCTGGTTTGTCGCCGTTAGAGCCGATCGTCAATGGCAATCAAGAGAGCACTTTGCCAAATATCATCTCTATTTCAATTCCTGATATCGACGCCGAGGCGTTTATTCTTGCGACAAAAAATCAGATCGCCGTTTCGAATGGATCAGCATGCACTTCAACGACCTATTCAGATAGTCACGTTCTCACTGCAATGGGCGCTTCCGCGGATTCAATCGCCCGCACCGTTCGACTATCCTGGACACACCTTGGCTCGGCGGTAGATTGGAAACCAATCGTTAAAGCGTTGGATCGGGTAGGGAAATCGTGAGGCGGCGCTCTGACCCGCTCTGTGGACCAACAGCTAAAGATATTCCACCATACGCGTCGTGCCCGCTGATAGGGCTTTCTTTTTGCATCGTAGTTCAAAAACCAATCCTCAGCCGCGAGGCTCAAAGTTTGCAAGCCCGGTGATGTCTTCGAGGATCGTGCTTTCACTTTCTTCTTGGTAAATTAAAGAGAGAAGACCTTCGCGAACGTCTTGCTTAACGTCCCAAATTTCTCGTTTCAAAATCTCGAGCCCACCATTGGCATATTCTTCAAAACATTTGATCCGTTCGGGTTCGCTCGATGGCGCAATCATTTTTGGATTTCCGGAGTCCTCGATTGCAATCACATTCATGATTGTGCTGTCGAAATCTCCTCGGAAAATATCCAAATCAATAGGCTCCGAGCTTTTCGTAAATGGCTGGCGATTCTGTCTCCTAAAACCAAGTGCAGCGGCAAATACCAACACATCCTTATAGGTCGGGAAGATGCCGTCATCGCGCAACTCATTCAACATGCTCTCAAACTCAACCGGACGTCTAACTCTAGCGGCCAAGGTACCCCTCCTCTATTCTCGTAAATTCAGGTCCATCCGTCCGCTTGACGTAGTTTGAGTCGACTTCGCGGCCCTTCGACTTCGGTGCATGATAAACTAGACTATATTCCTTACCCATAAAGGGCCGGCACTTTTCATCAACCTCTTTGCTCCACTGAGAATTCGATGCAAGAATGATCACCTGGTCCGCAAGTTCAGGAATGTGCTCCGCAATTTTCTCGCGATACTCTCGATCCAATGCCCCAAAGGGGGAGTCCATGATTATAGGGAAAACGCCGCCCTTAAAGAACGCTCCCTTAGCCTTGTTACGCTCTTTTGCTAAGCTAACGAGGCTTGCAATGAAGCTCAGACTAATAACCTGATTTTCCCCGGTCGACTTTTCAGATACCGGTTGCTTCCCGACACCAGGGATGTCTTTGAAAATCTTGAGCGTATAGTCCTTGTCAATTTCAGCGTAAAAATCCTTCCGAAGGATGCTCTGAAAAGTATCGTTTACGCGATCGGAAAGATGCTTCCGCGTTTCTTCGGCCAATGCCTCATGAAGGTTGTCGATCAGACTGTTGCAGGCCTCGGCAAATTCGAGTTTTCGCCGAGCAATATCTTCTCTCTCGGACGTCGACTTTACCTTTTCGATGTCCTTGTTGATCAAAGCGAGCTGCGCTTTAAGCTCGTCGATTTCTTGATCTGCTTTTGCAATCTTAAGACGCTGTGTCGCTTGAAGATTGTTAAGTTCGACACGTCTGTCTTCGAGACGCTTCACATCCTCAAATTCTGAAGAACCAAGGGTATTGCTGATCTCATCCAGTTCTTCTGAATTGTCTTTTAATTTTGACTTGAGCTGTTTTTCCTCGGCGGACCAATCCTTTAGCTGATCGTAGAGGCGTTCCCGCTCCCGAGGCATTGCCCTCAAGTTACTGACGGTGTCCGTGAACGCTGCCTCTAGGTCTTCACCCGAAGCACGATCGCGGTAAGCCTCGACGGCAGTTCGTTCTTTCGAACCTTCCTCAAGTTTCGTCTCACAAATACAACTCCCCACATGGAGCAAGTCTTCGATGAATGTTGCTCTAATTTTATAGGGCAGCTCACCGCGCTTCCTGCAATCTTCCAGTACACCAGATACTGAAGTGATCGTATCACCGAGAAAAGCCAGAGCACCGGCTTTAGCGACAAGACTGGTTCTTGATTGCTCTAAAGCATCGAGTTTCGTGTTGATCGCTTCACTATCTTTATCGAGATTCTTGCGCCTCTCAATCTTCGCTTTGACTTCCGTTATTTTCTCGTATGAGGAATTTATTGCATTCAGTTCAGTCTGAAAACCCGCGTAAGATTTTTGCGCAGCATCTCTATCTTTTTGGAATTGCTCCTGGTCCGCGATGATTTTGTTTGACTGCTCCAAAAGGCTTCCGTAGTCCGACGAAGCCAACTCGCTCGCCTCCTTTCGAAGGTCTTTGATAACGAGCCTGCCTAGATGGTCACTTGCCCGTTCTACAATCTCCAAGCCCATTAGGGTCCGAATGGCATCACGAATCTCACCCGACGCAGAAACATTTGCGAGCTTCTCGATCCGCTCACCGTTGAAGAAAAAGTACGAGTGCATCTTCTCGGGAATGAGTTGATTAATTTGGCTGGTCGGATTCGACGAACTCCCAAATTTTCCTTCCTTGTCGATCCATGTGAGACTTGGGACCGACTTACCAATCGGTTCAGCCTGCAAGCCTTCGTTTGCTCGCTTAAATTCTTGCTTGCGCTTCACGGAATACGTCGATCCCTCGTGTTCGAACTCGAGTTCCAAGGTCAAATCAGTGACCGAGCCCGGATCGATTTTTGACAAAGCCAACTCATTTAGAATCGTCTTCTCGCCAGTATCAAAATCTGTATTTCCGTAAAGGACCCATTTGAATGCGTTGAGCAGCGATGTCTTCCCGGCGCCATTCTCACCGTGAATGACAGTAATTCGCGATGTATCGCTCGCCAGAAAGTTTAGCTCAGACTCGCCGTAGAACTGTCGAAAATTTTTAATCTTCAGACCCAGAATTCTCATTGTTTGAACTCGCGATCAACAAGCTTCTTGATACGCTGCGCAATTTCTTTCTCGACTGGTCGAGGGTTGCGGTAATTCTGATACTCGTGCTCGATCGCCAAAATCTCGTTGACGGTCTTTCGTACCTTAGGAGACGCGGCTTCGAGTATCTCTTTCGGTGATCGTTCAATATCACTCATCGACTGCCCGCCCCCTCCAAATATTTGATATACATTGCAAAAATAGCCATCAATGGTCAAGAAGATTAAGGCTCTCCTTAATCTGTGTGATCTTTGAAAGTGCTTCGCCGTGGTTCTCTGCAAGGCTCGCGAACTCATTGAACCTTGTCAATTCACGCCTCAAGAGCGACCGCTCAACGTTTGTGACACCGCGCTCGGACAATACATCAGGGTCAGGCGTTACGATAAAATCATAGATGTAAGCTCTTTCCTTTCCTTCCGCCCGTCGCAGCACCCGTCCTCGCCTCTGAATGAATTCTTTTGGGTTGGCCGACGATGCAAGGATATAGGCAGTTTTCGTCATTGGGACATCCACACCTTCATCTAGGCAACGAATGGCCAAAAGAACTTGAATCTCTCCGGATGAAAACTGTGACAACAGCTCTGCTCTCTCGCTGTTGTTCTCCTGCGAAGTGAAAGGACTGGCGCGCAACTTGAGATTTTTGCCAATCTGCTCGAGAGCGCCGTCGATATATCGCTCACCCTCATCTTTGCTGTCCCCGCAATAGACAAGCGTGTGAGAGATCTCTTCTTTCTGCTTTAGAAGCTCTAGCAAGGCTGGCAGCTTGTTGCGAGCTTTGCCAACGAGCCTCGCTCGTTTTATCAATAGAAGATTTAGACCATCGTGTGCTTGGCTATCTAAGCTAGCGCCTTGGGCAATCATTCTTCCAATTTGTGAAGAAAGCTCATCGTAATCGGCTTGTTCATCCTCATCCAACTGGACAAGAATTGGATAGTAGAAATATCGGCAAAGATGACCTCCCGCAATCGCTTGATCGAGAGCAAACGAGAGAACTCTTTTGCCAAAGTAGCGTTCTAAACTAGCAGTACCTTCTTCATCACCGTAACGATCCGGCGTTGCTGATAGGCCCAATCTGAAAGGGGCGTTTTCAGGCAAAGCGGCGAGTGCCGAGCGTGCACCTAAGTTATGCATTTCATCTCCTACGAAAAGGAGATTGCCAGCATACGCTGAGAGTATGGACTGGAACGGCGCATCTTTCATCGATGCGTTGACGGCAATTAGCATAACCTGTTGTCGAGTTTGACTGCGAAGCTCATTGAGTTGACTTTGCGCGTTCTCCATCCAATGGCCAATGCCTCCGTAACATAGTACCGGTTCGTAACCGAACTCTTCTGCTTCGCGCGCCCATTGCTCAGCGAGATGTTGATAGGGGACCGTGATAACAACACAAAGCTCTCCGTTCTTCTGCGCAACAAAATCATTAAGACGAGTGACTGCGGTAAGCGCTGTTACGGTTTTACCAGTACCCGTGGCCATGTGCAGAATTCCGCGGCCATTATTCTTAAACCAATTGTTGATTCCTTCTTCTTGGTAGTCACGCAGACGGCCATCTGTGAGAAACCGGTTCGGGACACATGGCTCCTGAGGCTTTTTGGTCGGGAATAAATTGTAGTGACGATCCGTTTGCCGTGCTGCGCTAACGAATTTTTCCAAGTCTGCTTCGGACGGATCATAAATTGAGAGATTTGGATCAAGACCACTCCACATTCTGTCGAACGACGCCGCGATCGCGCTGATTCTCTGCAAACTTTCTTGCGATGACCAGTCGCAGAAAACGCTAAACGCTTCCCAGTTGGTACCGGCTGCACCGGTCAAATTATACGATCCAAGAAAGCCAACTCGATCACCGCTATGATCTGTAAATAGTCCTTGCTTCGCATGTAGAATACCAGAAAGCCGATTTTGAGGAATTCCGATTTTAAATTCTAAGATTTTGTCGTTTATCAGCCAACCGAGAGCCGCCCTCGTATCGTGTGTCAACTGTTGGAAAAGCTCTTCATATGATCGCGATATTAAGTATTTTGTTAGGGCCTCTGAAGTCACATGGCCAGCTTGCAAGGATTTAAAATCTTCGAGAGAAACTTCCGGAGATATTATCCATCGCGCTTTGCCGCCATTTAGTGCGAACCTTGAAATACCGTGAGCTGCATCTCGCAACCATGCACTGCTAAAATAACCGACAGCAATGTCGTACTTTATAGCACGCTCTAGTACTGGATCGAAGAATTCTGCGACAGGGTCATGCTCGCTTGTTGTTACGTAGAACGGTAGTTTTGTGTCCCTTAAAGCCATCAATGGATCCCAAAATCCCCAAGCAATTGGTCGAGGATCTCATCCTTTTCGGTCAAGGTCTCACTCGAACCAATTGAGGAAAGGATCGGGTCTAGATCGATTAAATCAGGAATGTCCTTTTCCGAAAGTACATCCCTTAAATTTGTGATGTCGATCAACTCTCTCGCTTTGTGTTCTGCTGCTCTGTTCCGTTCGCGAACATACCTCTCGACGTCGTTTGGAACTTCCGACAAGGAAACAAAGTCTCCATCGAGCATAAAGGGGGGGCGATTTTCCAAAAAACCCTTCAGCGGCAAAGTCTGAAGATCGCCACAAATGGGATTGATCAACTCTGAAAGAGCGAAGACTGTTTTCGGACCTTCTGCCAAGGTGAGCAAGCAGGCTGATGCTAGCTGCTCCTGTGCTTGTTCATCTCCGATAACATTTTCTGTGAGGTCGTAGCGACCTCGACCGACAGGTACGGCAGCTTCAGAAGCGTCCAGAGCGTTTGATATCGATGTCGAGAGCACATCTCTGCGCCCCTCAAGCGCTTTCGCAATTTCAGCCAATGACATTGCTCGTCCCGATTCAAACAAAACAGCGAGCACTTCATCGCTCAGGCTTCGAAATTCGCTGTCCGCATTATCGGATGTCAGACCAACCATCAATCCGCGCCTAACGTCAAACCGCGCGTCATCTTGAAGAATTCCCAGAAGCATGTAGTCGATGAAGTCTACGCCAAAACGTTCCGTGTCGCCCTGAAACACTTCCGCGTAGATCACTTTGATACTTATGAACCCTCGCATTTCTAACAGATAGTCGTAGGTGCGATCACGAATTTGACTTAGGTCAGATTCTGTCAACGAGAGGTTTATGTAGAGGTCGTAAGTACCTCGAGCGACAATCAGAGCTTCTGAGTTGGCCGCGAGCGCGCTTCGAATTTGTCGGATACTCTCGTCTCTCCCGAACAACTCGTGATTCCGAGCTCTTATTTCGTTGCAGTGCATCGCACGGCCTGCTTCACGCAGAACGAATAGATACCGCGATTGCGCTGGAAGCCCCGGCGCAGTGCGTAGCACGTCTCCCTCTATTTTCGCATCTAGTTTGTCAATTAGTTCACTCTTTATCGATGAAAAACCATAGTCGGGAATCGATTCCATCAATTCGGATACGCTGAGCGGAAGACCTCTAGTCAGAATAGCATCGATTAACCTTTGCCGAAGAGAACGGCTCAACAGTTCCTGCTCAACTTCAACTTCAAGTAGATTTTCCTCTTGAACCCACCCTGACTCAATTTTGACAGTCAACGTATTTAGGAGTTCGGTTAAGCTGCCGTAGGCCAAATCGATGGCTAGGATTTCATGGGGATCGAGCGATTGACTCGCAATGGAAAGTCGGTTCGGTACAATAATTTTCCGATCAACGAATAACTTCGATACGACGTCCTCCCGCGCCAACGCCGAACCAAGCGACTTAATATTTCTCGTCGTCGCCATTCGCTTTTTGGCCTTCTGTTCGATTTGCCGAATTCGTTCTCGGGTAATCGAGTAGTGTTCTGCGATTTCCTGTAATGTCTCTGCGGACTGTCCACCAATTCCATAACGTCTCGAGATCACATCGCAAGCGCGCAGTTCTAATTCACCGAGCCACCTATCGATCGCTGATTTTACATCAACTTCCAACACGACATTGCTAGCACTTTCAAAAGGCTTCGGCGAAACGCCACAAAGTAAATCATAGAGCGCTTTGACATCTATATCTGGAAGCTCTTCGCCTCCAATGAGACGCCGCATATCGTAGTGGAGTGACGAATCAAGACCATGAAGCTGAAGCTGCCACTGGATATGTTCAGAAACTAACTCATCCAGCTCTTGGAGACTCTTTCGTCCGCAGTTCGGGCGTGCTCTAAGACGCGCGGTAGCATCATCGTATGACTTCAGAAAATCGAAAAAAGAAACCCTGCACTCCGCTTTTTCCAATTCCAAAAGGTTAGCAAGATGAGCAGCTGGAGATAGCTCCAGTAGCTCATCGGGATACATCAATCCGCCGAAGAGCTGTTCAGCAGCCTGTCGGGCGAGGTGCAGATAGTGAAGTCGCTCAGCCCGGGAACCAACTTGATGCTCAGTTGTATTTCCAAGCACGTGGCTTGAAATCTTTTTCGAGAGTAACTCTTCTAGTTCATCAAAAGACTTTCTTCCAAGATTCGGGAGGTGAAGAAATTTCCGCTTTCTCTCTACTGGGGATAAATTAAAAAAATCGTCTATTGTGATCGCGGGCAGTCGGGATTTTCCTGACGCCCATTCTAGAGCATTTATAAGCCTCACCGAAGCATCTTTTTCTTTAAGATAGTCGATTAGGTCGGGAGAATGTCCCAATTGAGTCGTGCTCCCAGCGTGCGCTTGAACCTCCTTCGTCTTTAAGTATTCTGATTTAGTTGAATTTAGCGTACCAATGCGCCGAAAAGCGTTTTCTATATCTCTCTTGCTTGTAGCTTTTGATCCGAATTCCTTAATATTTCCAGGGCCTGTTGATGTTTTTGGAGAAGGCCTGGTACCAGCTTTAAAATTTTCGTCCAAATGTTGTCTTGAGGTACGCGAATCAGCGTCTTCCGATTCCCTGATCAATCTAATCAACTTTCGTACAGCTGCCCGAGATGTAATCATGTCTTCTATTTCGAACTTCCATGTTTCGAAATCTAAGTTAGAATGAAACACATTTGTCCGATGAGCCCGGTAACTTTCGTACGCCGTCCTCAGTTTTTCCCGCTTTTCGAACGGCTTATGGGTGTTCGGCTCGCTGACCAAGCGTCTCGCTCGAACATCATTAACAGGCTTGGTAATTTCCGATTTAAGCAATTCGACCAAATCATCATCTGGATCGCTTTCCGTAGACAGCGTTTCTGTCTGCTTTTCGATTGCGATCTTGCTCGAAGTCTCAGCGCGTATCGCCTGGAGCATCTCGAGCACCAGCCTACGCCATGCCTTCGTGGCCGTTAGCGCTTCTGCCGAAGCCTTCGGATGATTCCTAGCGAGAACAAGCTGCTCTCGTCGCTGGCTCGCAATGTATTGTGAATAAAACAATTTGAGGTGTTCTCGCATTGCAAAAATTAGAGGATCACTTTCGCCGAGAACCTTGGAGGTTTCTTTGTCGATTTCACTTCCATCAACATCGATGTCCAAACCACATTGAACATTGAGTTCTTCATCGTCCATGACAACACACTCGCCGATTCGCTGTGCAAGCTCATTCTCACTAGCAATGTCCTTTTCAGAAATCTCTTGCGATTGAGATGTTTGGGAGTATCGGGAACTCAAGCCACGCTCCTCAGCAAAAACGAGTCTCTTCAAGCACCCCCTTTCCGAAACGTCTATCAGACTATCGGAAGATCGAACTCAAAAATCAATAGAGACACCTGTCGCCGCTATCTAGGGGAACCTCAGGAGGCGAAGTTCCCAACCATGAATGAGGTGTGGAATGGTTCCGAGATAAGTAGTCGAATTAGTCCCCATAGCCGAACCCGGTGCGTGTCGAGTCAGAATGGAGTGTACACTGATCCGGTTCGGGTTTGCAATCTGGATTAAGTATTGATCGTAAGTTCTACGCCCTCGGAATATCTTCCGAGGGCGTTTGGCAATGTCACGCCGCAGCGGCCACCTTCACCTTCGGCCTCCACACCGCCACCCGCTTCGCCTCGGCCTTCTGTGCGAGGTTCTCGCTGATGCCGTTGCCGGGGAAGATGATGACGGCGCGGGGGGTGAGGTCGAGCATCTCGTCGTTGCGTCGGAAGGGAGCGGCACGTCCGTGGGCGGCGAAGTCGGGCTTGCTGACGATCTGCGCGATGTTGCGCTCGCGTGTCCAGATGGCGGCGATGCGATCCACGCCGCGGGTGAGGCCGCCGTGGAGGATGACGATCTGCCCGAGGCGGTCGAGGGTGCGGTCGAGCGCGGCATAGACGGCGGCGGTGTCCGTGAAGTCCGGCCCTCCGGCGATGATGACGCGGGCACCTTCCGGGGCGAGTTCATCGGCCTCCTTCTGTCGCATGGCGCGCAGGTGATCGCGGGCCTCGACGATGGCGGCGGTGACGGTGTTGCGCTTGACGCTGCCTGCGCGGGGGAGCCAGGGTGATCCGGTCTCGGCTTCGTAGAAATCGGCGGCGTGATTGCGCATGAACTCGAAAGCGATCTCGCGTTCGCTGGCGTGCTCGTGGCGGGTCTGGGCTTTCTGCAACTCGACATCGGCAATCTCGGTGCCGTCCTGCTCGCGGATGAGGGTTCGGATCACCTCCTCGGCCCGGTGGCGTTCAGATTGAAGGCGCATGGCCTGCCGGTGGAAGAGATTGACGAAACCCCAGAGGAGCGACTCCAGCTCGGTAGCAAGGGCACTGCCGGTGAAGACATCGGTGATCTCGCGGAAGGCGGTTTCGACGGCCCCGATCTGCAGCGCGTCATCGTCGGGGAAGGGAAGTTCGGCATCGGTTTCGGTGAGGCCGAAGAGTTCGATCTGGTCATAGGGTGTCATGGCGATGTTCTTTCTGATCCGGTGAAAGGAAGCGCCGGGCGGCATCCTCGCCGCCCGGCCTGCGGGATGGCGGTCAGGCGGCTTCCTTCTCGACGAGCGGTTCGTCTTTCTTCGCCGGGGCCTTGGCGAGGCGGTTCAGATCGGTGGCGATCAGGTCGGTGGTGTAG
>CALGMJ010000021.1 GCA_937958875.1 uncultured Verrucomicrobiales bacterium
CAGGTAATTTCGAAATCGCTGAGTTCACCACCGAATCCATTAAATCCATATTTTCGCTGGTATTTCTGACAATCAACTTACCCGTTCCCGCCATAAACTGGACGGAAGATCCTTCAGGAAAACTCATTCCTTGTTCTTCTAAAAGCCCTCTCACGCTTCTCCTTGCGGAGAGCCCAGGAACATCCAAAGTATCATCTGCAAATGGGTCAGCGCCCCCGTCATCAGCAAAGCCATCTACTTCTGAATCAAGAGAAGATAAGAAGTTAGGAGGCACAGAGAACGACTTCGTCGTAATTTTTTGCTCCGTCTGAACAGCTTTCTTGGCAAGCTCAAGTTCGCCGAGTGTATTCTGAGGATTATTCAAGATAGCATCAATAGCTTCTTGCCGGACCGCACCTTCACCGCTCCGATTGCCACCTTCGTTACCACTTATGAGATAGTCTGCAACTTTCGGTACAGGCGCAGATGATTTCTTATCAATTCCTCCTTGCTCTTTTCTTTCCCGACCCCAACCACTGCCAAATCCCCCTGTTATTCCAAAATCAACCGAGGCCGGAAGGTCTTGCTCTATATCTGGAAGTGGGACTTGGATGTTTGCCGTAAGTGATGAAGTAATGGCTCGTTTTTTGGGTCTTGGATCGCTCTCTTCAGAAATTTTGATTGAGGAACCTGGAGTTGAATAAACTATAACTTGTTCTGCCATTGCACCCCCATGCACCAAATCGTCACCCTGAGTTAAAACTGTCAAAAGGCCGCCCGTCACTGGAAGCATCGCGACGAGGGCTGCGGCGGCGGCACTGGCTCGCCATGGAAAGATGAAACGACGGGATTTCTTCGCTTTTGCTTTTGTAGAAGGTGTCTTCCCGAACTGGGAGAGAACTTTTTCTCGCCGCTCGGGGGAGAGCTTCCACTCGGAGTCATCACTAGGCATGCTCGCTTCGCCCACGAGTTCATGCACGTTTTCCATACGCGCTTTCCAGACTGCTAGCTCAGGACGCTCTTTGATGAGCTTTTCTAGCTCCTCGCGCTCGAAGTCTGAGGCTTCTCCGAGGATGAGGGCGATAAGGCGGGCTTCGAGTTCGGGCTCGATGAAGGGTTTTAGTTCATCACTCATAGCATTAAGGAAGGATAGGGCCGCCATCGATTCCGGCTTGGCGGAGGCGGTCTGCGAGTTGTTTTAAAAGATGGTGGAGGCGGTAGCCGACATTGCCGGTGCTCATATTGAGCCGCTGGGCGATCTCCTGGTATTTGAGGTCATGGAAGTATTTTAGGGTGACCATTTCTCGGTCTCGGGTCTCCATTTCGGCGACAAGCATCTGAACCATGCCAACGGCTTCCAGACGGCCAAGCTCAGCATCGGGATTTTCACCCTTAGCGGGAAATGTTTCCGCTGCGGTGTCATCACTGACCTCTCTCTTATTTTTACGAAGCTGGTTCAGAGCGAGATTCCGCACACAGCGGAAAAGCCAAGCACGGGGAATCTCAACCTCGGCCCAATGTTGATGAAGCTTCAGGAAGGCATCTTGCACTATTTCTTCAGCAAGCTCCCGGCGCCCTAAGAGCCCGTAAGCGAAGCGAAGAAGCGGGCTTTCCTCAGCCTCGAAGACTAGCTCGAGTGACGGCTTACTCCGCATTTTCTTAGCACACGGTAGCATAACGAGGGGCTGGTGAGCCTGTGGTGACATGGGTCCGGTCAACGATGATCATCCTTTCTATGAGTAACGACACGGCAGGGTGAGGTTTTCTTGGAAGAAAAATGATTTTTTTAGAAATAGCGACTCTTAGCCCTCTTGAAGACGAAACGAAAAAGCCGACTCCCTCGAGGAAAGTCGGCTTTTAAATATAAGGACGCGTAAGAATTCCCCACACGGGGGAACATATTTTTAGACGCCTCAACCTACGGGCGAGCAGCTCCCACCCTTTTCCCATGTCTGTGCCTGAAACGGCTCATCTAAAGCTGGGTCCGCAATGTTATTCGTGTAGTTTGTGATGACCTTGAAGGCGATATGAACGATGCTTTCGAGGATGTGCTCATCAGTAAAACCGGCAGCTTTAAAAGCATCGATCGCGCTTTGTCCGGGGCGGCCTTTATTTTCAAACATTGCGAGTGCGAATTGACGCACGGCTTCCTGCTTTGCATCCGCAAGAGGCTGTCCCTGACGCAAGGCCTCAAGCTGATCATCAGGCAGAAGCCCCTTCATCTGGATGACCGTGCTGTGAGCTGCCATACAGTATCCACAGTCGTTTTCGATATTGTTGACGACTTGAAAGATCTCCTGCTCCACTGGGGTGAATGCAGAGTCTTTTCCGATGATTCCGGCCAGGGCCTGATAGCTCTGAATCAGCACGGGAGAGCCGGCAAAAACGCCAACTACGTTAGGGGTCCATCCAAAGGTTTTGGTAAGACCGTCATAGGCTTCCTGCGACGCCGCGGGAGCAGTTTCTTTGCTGTGTATTTGTATTTTCATGATTATTTAAAAAGTAAGTTCTTATTTGGGCGGAAGATGCCCAGTTTTGACATAGATCAGAGCACCATCTTCCTCGGTATGTGGCGTGTGCCGGCTGTAGGGTTTATTTCGCAGCCAGCTCCCTGTAGGATAGCTCCCGTGTTCGTCATGGAAGGTGCCCTCGAGCACGATGATCTCTTCTCCTCCGGGATGTGTATGTGGGTTAAATTGAGTGTTCGGAGCCCATTTGACAAAAGCGATGCTTTCATGCTGATGCCGATGCAGGGGCATCACGCTGAGCCCTTCGACAAGACCTTGACGCCAATCACCGGGCGAGGCTGCCTTTATCACAGCCTCATGGTCTCCGTTTTCGAAATGCCCTGTCTTCAGGAAAAATAAAACACCGTCTGGCCCAGCCTGTAGTGATTTATTCTCAGGATTCGGAAAGCGAAAATAGCTACCACGAGAGTAGTGCTTTTCATCACAAATAAGCTGACCGGAGAGAACGAGAATTTCTTTCCCCTCCGATTCGATCTTTATGGGAACACCTGGCTGAGCACGCAGAAAGGAGCTCTCCCAGGTGACTTGATCGAGCAAAGATTTTTCGAGACCTGCAGTTTCTGTCGCTTGCCAACTTAGGCTCTGTGGAGAGAGCGCTACGTTTTCGTGGATGTTAGAATTCATTGTCCTTTAGAGAGCCCGTGAAAAAGAGGGAGAGAGAATAAAACAGAAAACTCCCTCCCCCTTTTCCATATTCGTTAGTGCGGTAAATCTAGTTACGGCCAGCGATGACACCACCGTCTACATCCCAGATCGCGCCGGTGACCCAACCTGCTTCATCACTGAGGAGGAAGTCGATCGCGGAGCTCACATCTGCAGGTTGACCAATACGGCCGATCGGGTGGAAATCATTAAAGCCTTGGAGAGCAGTGTGGATCTCGGAAGGCTCGATGAATGCACCATAAATCGGAGTTTCAACGACGGCTGGAGACACTGCATTGACACGAATACCGCTGTCAGCGAGCTCCATTGCCATGTGTTGAGTGAGGGCGTGGAGACCTGCTTTTGCCATGGAATATGCGGAAGAAGGAGTCGCTTTAATCGCCTGCTTAGCCCACATGGAGCCGATATTTACGATGCTACCAGACCCTTTGGCAGCCATTTTTTTCGCAATGGCTTGAGTGATGAAAAAAGTGGACTCATTGATATCGTGATACTGGTGGTAATTCTCACGGGTATGCTCGAGAAACGGTGCTGGTGAGAAATACCCTGCGGCATTGACGAGGTAATCGGGACCGCAAGCGGTGCAGGCATCTAGTTCTGCAACGTAGGCATCCACTGCAGCGGTGTCATAGAGATCAAGAGAGCGGGTATTAACCTCAGGAGCTCCGGCTGCAGTGATCTCAGCAGCCGCAGAATCCAGCTTCTCTTGGCTCCGACCAATGATGGTGACCGAAACGCCACGGGCGGCGAGTCTCTTGGCGGTGTCGAGGCCCATTCCAGTGGATCCTCCTACGATGATTGCTGATTTGCTCATAATTTTAGTTCGTTTAATCTGATTGATTTACCTATCTGGTGATAGGCGACTGGAGATCTATATCCCTCGACCCAGGAGAGCGCAAGAAAAATCTACCTATCGATAGGTTATTTCAATCTGAATTTTCGAAACAGAATTCCGAAAAAAGCCTATTCCATAGAATGAAATACACTCCACATACTGCCCATGCCTGCATGATCCTCTCTGCGCTGGATGAAATCGCCCACTTTCATAGGGATGAAATTCCTGAAAATCACGCCGCCCAGGTCAAATCTGACGTCGCAGCACATCTGGCCACCATTGAGGAAAAAGGAATCGATCATGCTGCCTCATGCCCTCCAATACCCAGCGGGGACTCCTTGGCAGACTATAAACTGGTCAATCGCTGTGCAGCGAGTCTCCTCTATCAATGGGTCGAGGCCCTCTCTCAAAACAAGACAGAGAAAGCCTCACAAATCGAACAACAATACGATACGTTAATCAGTAAACATCCTTTCCCCTACCAACGGACGAAGGATTTTTTCAATCGCTACGGCTACCCGCCCCTAGCTTCCACCTCAGAGGCGAAGAAGAATTATCGTCCGCCTTCTGGACAAGATTTCGGCATCATCAGAAATACCGTTAGTGCCAGCGCAAAGATTGGAATCATTGGGGACTGGGGAACAGGCACGGATGATGCGAAATTTCTGCTCAAGAGCATGCTTCTGAATCACCCTGAAATGGAAGTCATCCTGCATTTAGGAGATATTTATCAGAGTGGAACGGCTTTCGAGTGTGAGCAAAATTTCCTCAAACCCATTCGTGAGACTTTTGAGGATGCAGAAATCAAGAATGCCGGGATTAAGCGCCTACCCATCTTCACCATTCCAGGAAACCACGAATACTTCTCGGGAGCGAAATCCTATTTTGAAATGCTCAACGTTCTCAATGCCGAACTGGCAGATCCAAAGTGGACTCAAGAAGCGAGCTTCTTCTGCCTGCGATCTTCTGATAAAAAGTGGCAATTCCTCGGAGCAGACACCGGCCTGGGCTGTATTGCCGACCCTAATCAACCCGGACTCGAGCCCAACGAAGCTCAGTGGCACTACGATCGGCTCAGTGAATTCTCGGGAAAGAGCATTTTCATGACACACCATCAGCTGGTCTCAGCCCAATACTACCTGAACAGCAGTAGCCATCTCGCAAACGCGGATCTGGGATACTATAACAAGAATCTCCTCTCACAATTCAAAGACCAGCTCGAGAAGATTGATCTCTGGATTTGGGGGCATGACCATTGGTTTGTTCCCTTTACCAACAATCTCACCATTCCTACCGGAAGCGGCTGTGAACCTGTCTTAAAAAGAGGCCAACTTCTCGGCGGTAGCGCTCGTGAACACGCTTCTCACAGCCAGTCTCATAATGATGGGAAAATCAAATATACTGATGCCGTGCAGAAGAACAAAAATGGCTATATTTTACCTACGACTTCTGGAAAGAGCCCGTACAGCGACCATACTTATGGTGTTTTCGATCTTCAAGCCGAGACTGTCAGCTACTTCCAGACCGGAGCTTGGGCTGACGGCTCTACGAAAAATAAGACAGCCCCAACATCACCACTGCACGTTGAGGATTTAGCGTAGTAATCTCATTCCTCGATACACCCCTGGGAGACAATCATGCTAGGTAAGTCGATCCCCTCCCTCTCCCACCAATCAAGATTTGTCGTAGTGATCAGCTTTTGAGCATGATCAGGAAGTCGCTCCATGAGTGAATTACGCCGACTGGGGTCGAGTTCACCAAAGACATCGTCGATCAGATAAATAGGATTCTGCTGCCCGAGCCGTTTCAGAATTTCTCCCTGCGCTAACTTTAAAGAAAGCGCAAGAGTCCGCTGCTGCCCCTCACTCCCGAAATCCCGGGCTGATCGAGCGGCTATAGTCAGCTTCAGATCATCTCGATGCGGACCTGCAAGGGTTAACCCACGGCGAGTTTCAGAATCCTCGACTTCGGCGAAGGCCGTCGCAAGATCCCCCTTCGAGCGATCACGATACTCAAGGCTCACCTGCTCTTCCTTCCCACTGATCCAAGAATGATTTAAGGTCGCAGCTGGAGTTAGCTCTTCGCACAGAGCCATACGTCGAGAAATCAGCGCTTCACCATGATCGATCAGTAGCTGAGTAAAGGCCCGAACCTCGGACTCACGTGCGGAAAGCGTTTTGAGTGCCTTATTTCTAAGCGAAAGAGCCTTTCGATAGCGCATCCAATGAAAGCGGTATTCAGAATCGATCTGGGAGGCTAGAAAATCAAGGTAGCGCCTCCGACTTTCTCCGCCGCCCCGGATAAGATCGAGATCATCATTCCCCATCCAGACCACCAGACCACTCTCCTGAAGGTAATCACGCCGTAAACTCACCGGCTCACCCTCGACTTTCAGTGAAATGCCCTTTTTATCTCCACGAACCTGTAAATCACGGCCCCATGCATCTCCCGCGACTCCAAATCCATCACTTCCCTCGCGAATGAGCTGCCGCATCTGACGAGCCCTTGGTGACTGAAGTCGCAACAACAAGCACACCGCCTCCAGAAGAGATGTCTTTCCCTGCGCATTTTCACCCACAAAAACCGCGCCCTCGGGAGCCAGGAGAATCGACGCCTGCTCAAAGCAGCGAAAATTCATCAAGCGCAAGCTCTTAATCACCGACAGACGATCATTTTTTCACGATAGTTTGGCAACGCGAAATAATATTTTGAAAAAAATGAATTTTTTTCTAATGAAAGTCACCACTTGGTCGTTTGGCCCTGTGATCCGAGCTGGCCATGGGCTAAAATTGCCTATAAACTTCTCAAAAGCATTCTATATTCACCTCAAACAATCTTATCGCCATGAGTTTACACGCGCAACTTTCACCTGAAGCCCAGGCTAGGCTTCAGGCTCAACGAAGGAATTCCACCATTAGTAGTCTCATCATCGCGCTCTTAGTGATGACTCTTGTTGGAGTAATCTTACTGATTATCACCCTCGCCCTTCCCTCTAAGGAGATCCCTCAAATTGTCACTTACCAAGCAGGCACTGATGAGCAGGAAAACATTGAGACCAGAAAGGTAGCCACCTCTACCGAGCGTAAGCCATCTGCTCCTTCATCCTCTATGGCTAAGGTCATCGCATCCAACAGTGCGAGCCCCACAGCCATTCCTGTCCCTGATGTCGAAGTTCCAGAACCAAGCACAGACTTTGGTGATGGCGAATCCTTTGGATCAGGCTGGGGCTCTGGTGGCTCTGGTTCTGGTGGTGGCTTCGGAAACATTCCTGCAGCCATGAAAAAGCGCTGCACGAGAGCAGATCGCCTCCAACGGCTCAACTCTAATGGCGGAAATGAGAAATGTGAAGACTCAGTCCTTTCTGCGCTACGCTGGTTAAAAAAGACTCAAAATGCGGATGGATCATGGTGCACAAGCAGGAAAACATCCATGACGGGCTTGGCCCTCCTCGCATACATGGGGCACTGTGAGACTGTTTCATCTGAAGAGTTTGGCGATTCAGTGTTAAACGCTATTACCTACCTCACAAACAAAGGTATGAAACAGAATGGCCGTATGGCTGATGATCTTAAGGACAAGCACTGGCCATACGAGCATGGCCTCACTACTTATGCCCTTGCCGAGTCTTATACCCTCTGCGTTAAGACTTTCGGAGAAAATCTCCCAAATCTTGATAAAGTAGTCGAAAAAGCCGGACAGTACCTCATCAACCACCAGCACAAGAGTGGTGGTTGGGAATACAATTACAAGGTTGATACCGCCCGCGGCGGTGACACCTCGATCGTAGGTTGGCACGTTCAGGCTCTCAAGGCGATGAAGCACACCGGTCTCAAATTCAAGAACCTGAGTCGCGCTGCCCGTGATAGCCTCGAGTATATGGAAGCACACCAAGTCTCCAGTGGTGCGATTGCCTACTCAAAAAAGAAAATTCACGACGACGGAACCAGCCTCGCTGCAGTAGGAGCTCTCTGCTTCCAAATGTGGGATAAATCCTCCCATTCCGTTCCTCGTAAAGCCTGCCGCTTCATTGATAAAAATATGAAATTCGACTGGAATACTCCAGACTCAGACATCTATGGCCACTACTATGCTGCCCAGGCCATGATCAACTACGGCGGTGATTACTGGAAACGCTACAACAAGCTCTTCCGTGATCAGGTGCTAAATAATCAGGATAAGAGCGGAATGTTCAAAAACGTCGCGAAGAATGGCCCTATCAATGCGAAAGGTGCCATCTTCAAAGGCTCAAAAGATGTCGCGAACCATTATCGAACCTGTCTCGCCACTCTCATGTTAGAGGTTTATTACCGCTTCCTCCCGGCGACTGGTTCCAAGACGAAGGGCTAAGCCTTTCTCTGAGTTCATTCACTTTCTCAAGATGGGGTCGAAATCGGCTCCATCTTTTTTTTGGGTCCCGTCCCAGCACTAAGGCTAGTGCTTTGTCAGGACTAAGATTTCAGGTAAGTGCGAAGGATATCGGAAATCTGGCAAGGCGGAGATGATCAGTGAATCGAGCATTCTCTTAGCATCGACAACGCGGCCAGATTTTCGAGAGACCAGCAGGAACCCGA
>CALGMJ010000022.1 GCA_937958875.1 uncultured Verrucomicrobiales bacterium
GTTTCCGCCTTACCGATGTCCACGGAAAGGTCGTAAAAGAGATTCTCGCCTAAGAACACCCCTCGCTCTATGACCACGCGCCATGAGCGAGATCCCAAACTGCCCAGAGTGCCAGTCCGAATACACTTATGAGAATGGTCCGCTTCTGGCCTGCCCTGACTGCGGCCATGAATGGACTCCTGGCGAAAAATGCGCCTCTGACGATTCCGAGGACACCCAGAGTGATATCGTCAAAGATGCTCACGGAAACGTGCTCGAAAATGGCGACGCCGTGAAGCTGACTAAAGACCTCAAAGTCAAAGGGACCTCCACCACCCTAAAAATCGGCACCAAGGTTAAAAGCATCCGCCTCACCCCAGGAGCGGATCACGATATCGACTGTAAGATCGATGGCATCGGCGCGATGAAGCTCAAATCTGAGTTCGTCAAAAAGGCCTAAATTTCCGTAGCTCCATTCACGACGTGATTTCGAAATCTCATCTTCGCGAGGCGATCCGGCTCGGACTCGGTGCTGCTCGCACCAATCTCGTTCCCGGAGCCTTCCTATGGGCCGTTGGCCTGATCTTGGTCACGCTTTATTATCAAGCCCCCGCGGTCGCAGCCTTTCTGGACCGTGTCGGTGAAATTAAAGTCGCTTATTCTCCATGGATTGGCATGGCCTCCACTGCTATTTTTGGCTCCCTCGTTCCCTGGGCAGCACAGGCTGTTTTCCGTAAAAAAGAAGACCGCACTCCATTTCGCCATGTGCCCTGGCTCATGCTTTTCTGGGCTCTCCACGGTTGGCAGATCGACATCTTTTATAAGATACAGGAATGGCTCTTTGGCTCCGGGAAAGACGCTTGGACCATTCTTCAGAAAACTTTCGTGGATGAATTTGTCTGGGTCCCCTTTCTAGCGGTGCCCCAGCTCGTCTACGGCTACCTTTTCATTGAAAAAGACCTCTCTCTCAGGGAAACAAAATCAGCCCTCAAACGGCGCTCCTTTTTCGAGCGAGCCATTCCTCTCATGATCGCGAACTGGGTGGTCTGGATTCCTGCAGTGGCTGTGATTTATCTCTTCCCCCTCCCTCTCCAGCTTCCACTCATGAATCTCGTCCTGGGAATCTGGTGCCTCATCATCACCTTCTTCGCGAAAAATGCGTAGATACCCCAAGGGCGAAATGGCCCATTTTAAAGAATTTCACTTTTTCCGTAACGCAACTCCTTCCAACTGCGTCATGATGGTTGAGCTAAGAATCCTCTCACTCAATTCATCATCCCTGTGGACTCTCGACCCGCCCCCGTCACCCCTGACATCTTAGCCGACGTGCGTAGGGGTAACGAGGCTGTGGCTCGGGAACTCGTCGAAATGCTATACCCTCTGGTCATCTCCATCGTGCGCCGCCATTTACCGCGCTGCGAAGCAGAAGAAGATCTCTGCCAAGAGATCTTCCTGAAGATGTTTACCCGCCTCCCTCAATACAAATCACACCATCCCTTCGAGCACTGGGTGTCTAAAATTGCGCTCCACACCTGCTACGACCGTCTTCGCCGCCAGAAGAGCCGAAAAGTGATGAGCTTCGCTGAACTCGACACCGAGGAATCCGCCTTCGTTCATCTCACCGAAACGGAAGAACCGCTCGAAGGGAGCCCCGGGCTCGCTCGCGACATTCTGGAAAAACTTTTCACAGTGCTCAAACCAAACGAACAAATGGTCATCAGCCTCCTAGACCTAGAAGAACATAGCGTCAAAGAAGTCTGCAGTATCCTGGGCTGGGGAGCCTCTCGCATCCGAGTCACCGCGATGCGAGCCCGCCGAAAACTCGGGGCCGCTCTGGAAACTCTCGAAAAAACATCACCCATCCATCCCAACTCATGAATGCCGAAGAACGCTGGCTGAAATCTGCTCAAAAATTTCGCTATTCAGCCCCTCAGGAATCTGCCCCATATGGCTTCGCGACCAAAGTCGTCGCAGCTGCAAATCTAGGACTCCCCCCTCATTCCCACGCCCTGAGACTGTGGCGGCGTTACTCACTCTCCGTCGCGGGCTTTGCCGCAGTCATGCTAAGCCTACAGCTCCTGACTCATCAGCCACGCACCCAGTTTCTCCCTCTTCCTCAGCTCGATCTCCCCATTTCTGAAAATTCTCACCCCTTGGAAAAATGACTTCGACTCTTCGAGACTCCCTTCTCATCGGCTCTGCTCTCATCACCATTCTCGCCTGTGGTTTCGGGATCGGACGCATGACCACGCCTGCAATCGAACCGGCCCCCATCGTTCCCATCGACTCCATCTCACAGGAAACACTCGATGCGTTACGTCGCTCTATCGATCTCACTCCAGCACAAGAGGAAGCGATCACCCCTGAACTTCAATCTCTTAAAGCGCAGATTCTTGACAGCAGACATCAGGCTCTGGTTCAATATTACGAGAGCTTACTGCAATTTCATGACAAAATTTCTCCAAAGCTCAATCCTCGGCAACAGGAAATCCTCAAAGCCAACCGGAAATTACTAGAAGAAGAAAAGGCGAATCGCTTTTCGATTCAGCCTTAAGCTCGCCCCTCATCCCTACTCTCCATGCGCCACTTTACTTCATCTCTCGGACTGACCCTGCTTGCCGCAGCGGTGACTCTGGGCGTGGTGAGTCGGGAGAAAAAAGAGCTCTCAGAACGTCAAACGATCAAACCTGTTGATTCGCTTTCGCCGCCAAGCTCATCTCTTCCGAGCTATTCTCCGGTAAACTTAGCGCAAGATTCTCCCCCATCACCGACCGCGCTCCGTGATTTTCAAGAATACGCATCAGTAGAAAATATGGCTCAGGCTCGCCTCGCTGAGTTGAGCGCCGAACTCTACCTGACCGCCACACAGGAACAGGCTATCGAGCCCGCAGTGATCCGGATGACCCATGGCTATTCTTCCGAAAAAGCATACCGCCTTTCAGCTGGCACGATTCACCGAAATCTCGGCCCGCCTCTTAGCCGAGCAGCCTTTGAAGACCATCTCTTCAGCCTTCTCGATGGCGAACAACAGCTCGACTACGCCGCCTCCATCGCCGAGCGCGATGCCTGGTGGAGCGACATCATTTCTCGTCTCGAATCTCAACTCGAGGCCGAGACTTCACCAAATCATGACTTACCTAGTCCATCCCCCTCTCCTCCCCCAACTCCGGAACCTTCCAAGACACCAGGGACGATCCATCCCGGTCGGAATCTCTTTCAAGCTCCAACCAGAGAAGAATCATGAATTCAATTTTCTGTAACGCTCAGCCACTTCTTCGCGTCTCTATTTCTATGAAGCACATTCTTGCACTCCTCGCCCTCATTGCCTTACCGGCATTGAGTCAGGCTCAGGAGCGCACTTTTGGGAATGGCACTCTCCCAGAATTTCTAGCCCTCTATGATGTCGATAATAGCGGCGGCCTATCTACGGAGGAGCTACAGGCGCTACAAGCTGATCGAAAATCCCGTCGTTCACGGCTTCAGGCCCGCTGGGATAGTGATGGCGATGGTAAAATTTCAAATGCAGAACGAGAAGGGGCTCGGACAGCCATTATCGAGACGATCGAAAGACGCCGCTCCAACCGCTTCGACGATGTCGATAACGATGGCAATGGTTTTTTAAGTAGCGAAGAGTTCGGCCAAATTTCCGCCGTCATCGTAGCTGATAATGATAGCCCCGGTCTCGCGAACCAGATTTTCAATAATCTCGATCTCGACCAAGACTCCCAAGTCAGCAAAGAAGAATTCTTACGCACTCTCGCCCTCGTGCCCCCGGAACGAGACCCTAATTTCAAACAACACCCTAGACGAAGTATCGGAAGGCAAAACGCCTCCACCACCCGAAAAGTAAAACGTTAATCCATCACCCTCACCTCTCGGAGTGGTCTCAACGGCTTCCTTTTTTCTCACGCTCCTCTCGAGCGTGTTTTTGCTATCCACCTCTCAGGGACAGACTGGTCTACTCTACGAGACAGACTTCGAAAGCTTCCCCATCGGGAACAATCAATGGAACGGACAAGATGGATGGTTCTCAAATACCGAGGCAGCGTCCGGTGGGGTTCAGGGCATTGATTCTGACATCATTGTGGGACTTGGAAAAACGGCATTCATTGGGTCGAATCAGCCCACCTCTACCTTTAACTTCGTTTCTCGTGAAATCGACCATGACTCGGCTGAGGCCAATTCAGCGAGCGTCGAAATTGAAACTCTCATCGGCTTTGAAGACTCCACGAATGGACGTTACGACTCTTTCTTCATCACCATTTATAACAATGCGCAAGAATTCCTCGCCGCCTTTCAATTTAGTAATCAACGGCCAGCCTTCGGGATTTACTACGACAATGGAGTCACCGTCAGCGATACCGAATTCGACTACGTCTTCGGAGAACTCTATCTACTCACCCTAGAGATCGATTTTCAGAATAATCAAATCAATGCCAGCCTCGATGGCATCCCACTATTCAAAGACGGTGAAGTCCCCTTTACCGAGACCGGACGCTCCCGCAGCTTCGGCTACCTATCCTACGAATGGCTCACCTCCAGCTCTGATCCAGTCTTATACGGTAACAACTGGATGCTCGTCGCAGAAACGAAAGTCACCGCAATTCCGCAAGGAGTGGAAACACCCACCATCGCCGAATTTAGCCAAACTAGCACAGGATCTAACCTGAGATTTCTCGGTGAACCAGGCTGGACATATCAAATTCAATACAGCGACACCCTCAGTGCCTGGAAGGATGACTTACCAAACTCCACCTTTACCAGCACCGGCACCGCGAGAATGTTCACTTTTAGCACGCCTAAATCTGCCGCTTCTGCGATGCGCTTCTATCGCGTCCAACGCACGGTCACGCCGTAAATCAGCCAATAAGCGGACGCACCGGAATTCCGCGGCTCGCAAACAATTCCTTCGCCTCAGGCACCGTATGCTCACCAAAGTGAAAAATACTCGCGGCTAGCACTGCGTCAGCCTTTCCCTCATCTAAGACATCGACCATGTGCTCTAAATTTCCAGCCCCTCCGCTGGCAATCACTGGGATACCTACGGCCTCACTCACTGCACGCGTTAGCTCAAGATCGTAGCCCGCCTTCGTCCCATCCGCGTCCATACTCGTGAGTAAAATTTCACCCGCTCCACGATTGTAGACCTCCTTCGCCCACTCGATGGCATCGAGCCCCTCCACAGGATTCCGTCCTCCGTGAGTGTAAACGCCCCACTTTCCCGGTCCCTGCTTTTTTGCGTCGATCGCGACCACGATACACTGATTTCCAAAAGCCTTCGCCCCCTCATCCACGACCTCCGGGCGTGTAATCGCAGCAGTATTCACTCCCACCTTATCCGCTCCCGCGAGCAGCATCCGCCGCATATCTTCCACCGTGCGGATTCCTCCACCCACCGTAAGAGGGACGAAACATTGAGAAGCCGTCTCTCGCACGACATCTGCCATCGTTTCCCGCCCATCAGAGCTCGCCGTGATATCCAGAAAAACGATCTCGTCAGCCTGCTGTTCATTGTAAGCAATGGCACACTCGACTGGATCTCCAGCATCTCGGAGATCGACAAAGTTTGTCCCCTTGACCACACGGCCATTGGTGACATCGAGACAAGGGATGATTCGTTTTGCGAGCACGGCAGAGTCCTTAACGTGAGATTCTACATTCCCCAAGCGCCGATTCCCTGCGCCTTCACCTCTTTTTCCCAACTCTCGAGATACTTCCGCTGCGCACGCCAGCCTTTCCCCTGCGGCATGTCAGTCCCTTTCGTATGCACCCGCACAAGACCATGCGCTACCAAGAGTTCATGGAGATAGACTTCACGCCCTTCCCACTCGACGATGACAAAACAATACTCACGGCCGGGGCGAACAACATCCTCCCACTTCGTCAAAACTTTGAAGGGCTTCTTTTTTAATAAGCCGAGCGTGAATGCTTTCCCCTCAAGCCCAACCTTCGTCACCTGATCACGAGAAAGACCGCCAAAATACTCAGCCTGCTGATCTAAGCGTTTCCCATTATTATCACCTCCACGATATTCCTTATACTCACTCTCAGGGGTATCTACGAAATAGAGGCGAAACTGATTCTCCCCCTTCTCATGCTTCACATGGAAGCTGTCCCCATCGCTATTACGGCCTGAAATGAGACGGCATTTACTCAGAAGCTCCAGCCCCGCGCCGCTTGTCTTAACCGGGGTAAACTTCCCTGAGAAAGCCCCCGCCTCAGGCGAAGCAATCGACCCATCACGCTCAGGTGACGACTCCCCACTACTCCCCTTCCATAGCTTTAAAATAACCGCGACCACAAGAATCACGACCGCTAGCAATGTCTTCATTTTTTGCTTCATCGATTTTTTTCTAAGCCTGAGTTCCGAACCAAATCATCCCCGCAATCCCCGCAGCAAAGCAATAGTACGAAAAATACTCCAGCTTCCCTCTCTTCACTGCTCCCATCACCACATAAATTGCAAAAAGCCCGACCAAGGCAGCAGCAATCGCTCCAGCGACATACGGCGTTTTAAAACAGGCCTTGAGAGCCTCCCCGAAAGAGTCACTCACCTCCATCTGATCCTTCATCGTCAGGACAAAACCACCCGCAATCGCCGGGATCGACATCAGAAAGGAAAACTCAGCTGCCTTCTCCGCCTTTACCCCACTCATCAGGCCTGCCGCAATCGTTGAACCCGAACGCGAAACACCAGGTAAAATCGCAAACGCCTGCCCGACACCCATAATGAGCGCACTTTTAAGCCCCACCTTATTCGCCTGCCCCTTAATCAAACGTGGCGCAAAAAGAATCAACCCCGTCACAATCAAAAGCCCCGAGACCATCACTGGCTTACCCGGTGCCGCATCGAAGAAATCCTTAAACAGCAAAGCCGCCACCACCGCAGGCAGAGTTGCAATCGCCAACCAAAGAATCATCTTCCGCTCCTCTACCATCGAAGCCGTGTAGAGAGACTGCACCAGCTTCCATAAACTCGGCCAAAAGAAGATAATCACGCTCACCAGCGTTCCCAGATGCAGCACAATTTCGAAGGAAAGATCTGGCTGATGCTCGCCCCCCACCTCACGGATCCCAAGAAGATATTGGGTGAGCACAATATGCCCAGAGGAGGAAATGGGTAGAAATTCAGCCAAGCCCTGAACGATTCCCACAATGATTGCTTTCCAGATTTCCATAATTGTTTCGCCGCGAAGCTAGAGAACACGGGGAATTCCGCAAGACTGATCCTTACACATTAGCCGCGTCCCGCCTTACTCAGCCCCATCTAGTCTCCGGGGCTGATGATATAAACACCTCCTCCAATCTGAGACTGACGATCTAAGACCTGAGATACTGCTGATTCAAAGCC
>CALGMJ010000023.1 GCA_937958875.1 uncultured Verrucomicrobiales bacterium
GGTGTCTTTTTTGAGAATCTCCAGTGAAGCATCTCCTCCTGTTTCAAAGTCACCTTTCAGCGAGACGTAGCAATCATTCGAGAGATCGTGACGTTTCCCTTCGAGTCTTTTACGAGCCCGGAGAGTGAGACGGTAGATACCTGCTTTATTGATCTTAAAATGGTATTTTAAAGGGGAGTGCGGTGGGCCGTTCATGATCGAGTTTCCGGTGAACTCGAGATGGCATTCACCGCTGAAGTCGGCGACATCTGTTTTCTTTTTCTATTTACGCAGAGAGGTGTCCGTCGACTCTGCTTCCATAGCGACGATTCCGCCTTTCTCCTGAAAAATCGTTTTGGCGGTAAGCGGAAGGATGAAAAGAGCGGTGAGAAGAAGTAGCTTCACAGGGGAGGTTTAGCAGAAAATCTGGGGGGAGCCTATCTTTCCGATGCAGGCAAATAGCGATAGTAAGTTTCTAGGGTGAGAGTGGCGAGGGCGGTGCGGTAGTGGGTGTTTACGGTGTCCTTTCCTTTAAAGAGGCTGCCGATGGCTTTGATCTGAGTTCCGGGTCGAGTGGCGACATCTTTGAAGGAACCATCAGGGTTTTGGTTTTCTAGGAGTTGGGGGAGAAGCTTGGTATTGTAGGATGACCATGAATCACCACCATAATTGATCAGGGCTTGAGCGGTGTAATAGTGGCCGTAAAGATCTGATTCTGGGCCGGACCAGTCGATCTCTGGCCCCTTGGCGAGGTGACGGAGGGCTTTTCGAGCAGGAGCGCTGGAGCCCTTGTTAAAAATCTGAAATGAGAGTGCCGCAACTGCGGTGAGGGTGTCTGGGTTATGTCCGGGTTTAATCGTACTTCCACTATAGCCAACGGTTCCGTTTTGTAGTTGGCATGTCTCAAGGTAGGCTAGGGCGGAACGTGCAGATCGGTTAATGCCTTTGAATGTTAGATTTGTAAGTTTACACGCCTTGATGGCCTGAATGTGCCAGCCGGTCAGGGAGGTGTCACCACGGCGTGAAGAATCTCGCTGGTAGTGGTAGTCCCAACCTCCAGATTTATGTTGTGAGTCGACAATGATTTGCCCGGATTTTTGAACGATTTCAGCAAGGCCAGGGATGTTTTCCTTAAAGAAACGTGTCCCTAGAGTATAACATTCAGCGAGAGCGTAAGTGGCGATGGCATGCTCGTAGGGCCAATGCTTATCTTTTTGATCAGAGGCGAGATTTCCGTTCTGCTTCATCCCTTGATCAATTAGGAAGGAGACGGCAGAGAGGACGGTGTCACCGAATTCCTCAGAAGAAGCTGTTTCACAATGGCCGAGATAGGCGAGGAGAGTGAGGGCGGTTAGACCGGTGCGGTATCGGTAGCTCCATGAACCGTCTGGATTTTGGGTTTTTTGAAAATAGCGCAGGGATTTTACGACGGCATCTTCACAGTCTGGTTTTCCTCCTGAAGCCTGAAGCCGTGCCAGGCGGTCTTCTTTTGAGCAGCGTTTTTTCAAAATTCTAGGGATGCTATCAAAGGAGCTGGGGCTGATGTTATGCGAGAAATTATGATGACTGCCGAAGTCGCTATCGAAGTTTCCATAGTTGAAGGAGGGTTCGGCGAAGGTAGACTCTGGGATGGCGATCTGGGAAAAGCTTACTGAGGAGATGATTGGAGGAGATACGGCGGCGGCTGGAGGAACTGGCTTGGCGATGGAGTGGCGTATTTGAGTTTGTTTTGGTGTTTCTGCTTCTTCGTGAGGAGGAGCGTAGATGACACGGGTCTGTGGGATAGATGCTGGAGGGGGGACGAAGACGATGAGGTAGAGAGTCAGCCCGATCAGGACGCCAAGGAGAATGGCGATGATGAAGCTGGTTATCGTAGTGTTCCGACGTTGGGCGGCGATTTTGGCAGCTGCTTCAGGAGTGATTTTGGCGTGATGGCTCATGGCAATTCAGTAGGTGATCTACTGGTGACAACGGGCTGCGTACGATAGCTCTTAGAGGAAAAATGAAAAATTCTGGTATTCAATGTCAGTTGGCATGGTGGTAGCACTTCAAGCGTTTGCTATAAATGATTACATTAGGTCTACCTGAATATGTGGCTATCGCCCTAATCTTTGTGCTGATTGGATTAGTCGTTGGTTCACGGTGGGTTGATAGAGATCGGTATGACCGAGTCGCTCCATCACTGACGAGTGCATTTATTTTTTGTGGGGTTCCAATAGCTCTCTTTCTTGTGATGAGTGCCTTTGATTCCTCCGGCATTATTAGCGGGGATAGACCATTTTCTGATGCCCTGAGTGATGGATTGATTGGATTGCTTTTCTATTTTCTTTTCTGTGGATTTCCGTTTCTAGTCGGCGTTTTGCTCCGTCCTCAACGTTAAATCCATCATAGGAATCCAGAGTTCCTACACAAGGGAGCCTCAAGCTATAGACATAAAGATGCCGGAAAGGATGGTCATACCGGAAGCCACTTTGGTGAGATCATTTTCATGGCCTTCACCTGCATCATCACCCATCTACGCCTGACTGGAGTCGAGGTCGAAGACGATCAAATTGCCATCAATGGCAAAGCCTTGCGAGGGCGTCGAACTAAGGAAGATCTCCATATTCATGCCGTCAGAGCTAGGGCCTGTGAAAAGGGGCTCTCTCTGGCTCAATCCTTCGTTGAAAAGAAAAGTAATGAAATCAGCGCGATCCCCGAACGCCTCTTCCTTGTGTAATGACCTTGATAACTATTGAAGACCGTTATTAGTCTTGGGAGTTTGGTGAAATTTGAGAGGAGGCTCTGGGGACAGGCCAGGTGTGGACTTGGCCGGATGTTGTGGCGGTGAGGAGATAAGGGGAGGTGAGATTTCCGCTTAGAATATTAACGGGGGCGTGATGGGTGAGAGGGAGGCCGATGGTTTGGCCAGAGGTGATTTCCCAGATTTTGATGGTCTTATTACCTCCGCCAGAGGCGATGAGCCGGCCTTGGTCGAGAATGGTGATAAGACTAACTGGAGTAGGGTGCGAGATTTGGGGGGAGAGAGGAGTTAAGTCGTTTTCTCGATAGGCGGTGACGTGGCCTGATTCGCTTCCGATGATGATGAGGTCTTTTGAAGGGGTGCTCGTGAGGGCGGTGATTTTAGGCTGAGGACTTCTGGCTGTAAGAGTGATTTCATCTTTCTTCCAATCGAACCAAAGGAGTTCATCAGTCTGGGATGAAAGTACGATGGATGTGTTACTTTTAGAAGAAAAGCAGAAGTTTATTAGATCAGGATGGGGGATTTGATGCTGGGTGAGTGTTTTTTTGGTAAGGTCTATGATGGCGAGCTGCGAGCTATGCTGATCACTGGAGAGCATAGCGAGGATGTTCTGCTCGGAGCTGACTTTCATGGCGCTGGGGAAGTGCGTAAGGGAGGGGCTTTGCCAGATGGGGTGCCCGTCAGTGGCATTTACCCAGGTGATATTGGGGCCATCTTCGTCTCGTAGGAGGAAGAAAGAAGCTTGGGAAGGGTGTGCGATGGCAGCTCTGAGACTGCCTCGATAGTGTTGTAGTTTTGGCGGGAGGTTTCGGCGTGGTTCCTGAGTTAAGGCTTCTGGGGAGGGGAAGATGTTGATTCGGCGTTGTTCGAGGTAGGCGAGAGGAGTATCGAATTGGCTGAGTAAGATTGGTGATTGTGAGGTGGATCGAAGTGGAGGAATGAATTTATTTTGGGTAGGAGCTTGCCACTTTTGAAGCTGTGATGAGCCGATATTTAGGGTGAGAAGGCTTTGTTCATTTGTGCTCAGGAAGAAGTTTGAAAGTCGCTGCGGCGATTTTAAAGAGCGGGTGCGTTGGTTCTTGATCGTTTCAGAGCCATCTAGGGTGAAGATTTCCTGGGAACGTGAGCCAAACACTACTCGGTAGGTTCTCCCGCTGTTGGTTTCGCTGAGTAACTTAGGGCTTTTTTGGGAGCCGGCAGAAAGTTCTGAGAGGTCGAAGAGTTGCAGGTTTTGATGGGAGGTGATGATGGCTAGCCGAGAGCCGCTGGGGTTAATAGCGGCATCAGTAATCTTAGAATTTAACTGAAGAGGGCCGAATTTGAGGGTGCCCGTATCAATATTCCAGCCGGTGAGGGTGCCGTCTTGTGAGAGGCAGAGGACGAGTTGTTTTTCTGGAGCGACGAGGGGTTTGAAAATATCTGACGGATGGGTGATGAGACTTCGAGTGCGCTTTCTTTTGTTAAAATCCCAGAAGAGGAGTTTGTTTGCGCTAGTCTGGATGAGGGTGGAGCCTGTGAGGTCGAATCTGATCTGGTGGCAAGATTCAGTATTGATCGGTGCTTCTGGGACGAATGTCTGTTCAATGCGTTTCCAGATGTGGATCGTTCCTTCGGAAGTTCCTGCGAGAAAGTATTGGCCCGAGGGATGGAAGGCGAATGCGGAGGGGGCATGACTTAGGGTGCTTTCGAGTAGGATGCTGCCATTGGTTAGGTTTTGGATCGAAAGAGTTTTGTCTTCGGAGAAGCTTGCGATTTCCTGTAAATTTGGAGAGGGAAGGAGATTCCGAGTTTGTGGGGGAAGTGCAAATGGCTCGGTAGGAGTCCATTGAGAATGAGAGAGGGCGTCGAGTTGGTAACGGGCGAGGCGCTCGGTGAGGGGATCCTTTGCTTCTTGGGCTAAGGTGACGGCGGACTGGAGTTTGGCTGTGAGCTCTTGTTGGTTCTCACTCGTAAGAAGCTGAACGGCGAGTGCTAGTTCGGAACGGGCTTTTTCTTGTTTGAGCACGAGTGAGGCGTCGTCGAGATCTTGTGAAAACCCTTTGGTGAGTCTTTTGATCTCGGTGGAGAAAAAGAAACCAGTGGCAATGAGGACAGCGGTCATCAAGGCTGCGATGGTCGCGGCTTTGCTCCGTTGACAGAGCTTTAGAATACGGGTGAAGAGAGAAGGGCGTTTTGCTATGAGGGGGCGGTTTTGGAGATGGTTTTCTAGGTCGTGAGCAATCTCTTTTGCTTTGGCGTAGCGATGTTGAGGCTTTTTCTCGAGGCATTTGAGGCAGATGGTTTCAATGTCTCGGGGGATTCCTGAGAGTGGTGGGGGCTCTTTTTCTTGAACGGCCTGGAGGACGTGCAGGCTATTCTCTCCCTGATAAGGAGGGTGGCCACTGAGGCTAAAATATAGGAGCGCACCAATGGCGTGGATGTCACTGGCGGTGGAGATGTTGGAGTTGTCACCGCTCGCTTGCTCAGGAGCCATGTACGAGGGTGTTCCTATTAAAGCTCCGTCGGCGGTCAGTTCTCCTTCCTGGTCGATCCGCTTTGCGAGACCGAAATCTACAATCTGAGCGCGGTAGTGTGAAGGGTGTGATGGTTCGGGATGGGCTGGCGAGAGGAGGATGTTTTCAGGCTTTAGGTCTCGGTGGACGAGCCCGTGCTGATGCGCGTAGTCGGCGGCTTCCGAGATCTGGGTGATGATTTCGATGCTTTGGGCCAGAGTGACCTGTTTGGCTACGACGGCTTCCGAGAGGCTAAGGCCGTCGATGAAAGCCATTGCGAAAAAATGCTGTTTTTCGACTTTTCCAACCTCGTAGATAGGGACGATGCCAGGATGATTGAGGGTGGCGGCGGCTTGGGCTTCGGAGTGAAAGCGGTTCACCTGTTGGCGAGTGGCGAGATGGGCGTCCCGAATCATTTTGAGAGCTACAAGCCGGTTCAGCTTCTTGTGGGTGGCTCGATAGACGACGCCCATCCCCCCGGTGCCGAGTAGTTCTCTGATGATGTAGTCTCCGAAGTCGTAGGGATACTCGAGTTCGTCGATGGTGGCTTCTCGAGCAGCCGTCAGTTCTGGGAGGACAGCGAAGGGGATCTCGAAGCTATCTGTTGAGGCATGATGAGCCTCGAGGAGTGCGAGAGCCTCTGAAAGTGTGTCGGGGTCTCCGTGATAGCATTCTCTCAGAAAAGCCTCCTGCGAGGAGGAGTCGTCGAGCTGAAGTGCCTCGGTGAAAGTTTGGTAGAGAGACTTCAAAATGAGGGAGTCCTACTGATTTAGTTCCCGAAAAAGCCAAGCTTTTCCAAAGTTCCAGTAATTTTTAGCAGTGGAGCGAGAAATTTCCATAGTATCGGCAGCTTCATCAATGGTGAGTCCACCGAAGAAGCGAAGCTCAATGAGACGAGCTTGCTCAGGGGCTTGAGACTGGAGCCTGATTAAGGCTTCGTGAACTGAAAGGATATCAGATTTTTGTTCAGGTTGCTGGGGGAGGAGCTCCTGCACATCGAGGTCTACCTGTATTTGGTCACCGCCTCTTTTTTGGGTGGCTTTTGCGCGGGCAGAATCGATGAGAATACGACGCATGACTGAGGCCGCTACGCAGAGGAAGTGCTTTTCATCTTTCCAGAGAGGGGCATTTTTTCCTGCCATGAAGCGGAGGTAGGCTTCGTTGATCAAGGCTGTAGGTTGAAGGGAATGGCCAGGGTTTTCGCCCTTCATCTGGATTCTAGCGATGCGTTTAAGCTCTTCATAGAGAAGCTCGAAGAGTTTCTCATTTGAAGAGTTTTCGGGGAGGTTGGCGCCAGTCTGCATGGAGGTGTTGACAGTCCAACGGTTAAGATTTTTAAGTCAAGGCTGGGAATGGGCTTGTTCAGCTTTCAAGCTGCAGATGTCCGATCAATTTATGCGATTTCTTTTCCTCTTCCTGTGGTGCGGTGTTTGTGTGGCTTTTGCGCAGAAGGGAGGCGTTTTAGTAGAGAAATGGCGCTATCTGGAATCTGCAGATGTCAGGGAGTTGTATCAGGGGCCTCTTTATTTTGAGAAACCTTACTTCCGGGAGGTGGTCACGACGATGGACTATCGAGATTTAAAAAATAAAGAGGGGGTGAGAATGCGGGGCTATCTTTTAGCTCCGGTGAGTGGAGGGTATCGATTTTGGCTTGGTGCGAGAGATGGAGCTGATTTTTGGCTCAGCTCAGATGAGAAGGCTTTTCGAAAACGGAGGCTTATTCGGATGGGAGTTGATTTTGGGACCCAGAGAGGGACTCTTGCGGATGATGAGCTGCGTTGGGATCGTTTTTCGGAGCAAGCGAGTGAGGAGGTATTTCTAGAAAAAGGGAGGAGATATTATTTTGAAATCTGTCATCAGGCTGCAGTTGACCGCGGGTTGCACCTTTCCTTAGCGTGGGCTGTGCCGGGGAGGGTGCGTGAGTTGGTTCCGATTTCTGCGGTAAAGGCTTATCAGTTAAGTAAAAAAGATCGTGATGATGATCTTCTGCCCGATGCTTGGGAGCGTGATCACGGTCTCAAAACTGATGATAATGGGAGGAAGAATGTTCATTACCAAGGGGAACGGGGGGATGCAGATGAAGATGGGCTGACTAATCGTGAAGAACTCCAATACGGGACCCACCCTCTGAAACGAGACAGTGATGGTGATGGGATCGATGATTTTAGTGAAATTCATGCCTATCAAAGTGACCCGACGCGTAGAGATGCTCCTCAGGAAAAATCTCTATATGAAGTCGATCTCGTGTCCGCGGTCGATGGGCATGGCTTTCTCTGGGAGATGACGGAGGAGGGGCTGGTTTCTGAGGAGTTTTGTGGGGCAGTGAGTTGGGACTTTGAAACTGAAAGTAATGATTATTACGCGATCAATGTTTCGATGAAATTATTAGGACAGCGTTTTTCAAATGAAGAAATGGAGATCGAAATCGCGTATGATGGAAAAGTAGTGATGGAGACTGAGCTTACTTTTCCGGCGAATGGTGAGGCGTTGTTGAGAGTGCCATTGCGCTATCTAGCAGCGGGGCGGCATCGCTTGACTTTAGATTTTTTAAATTCTTTTTCTTATCGGAAAGTTGCCTTGCGGAAGATGTCCGTATTGCGAGTTGATGAGGAGAAGGGAGAAGGTGGAGATTTCCCAGCTTGGCTAAGATCACATCTAAAGGTTCGAGAGGAATTCCAGGAACCTGGAAAATTTTCTGTGGTTTCACCCGCATTTTTTGAGGGGACTGGATATGGTTTGATTCGCCTAAATGGTCGGCCGGTTCTGCCTGGAAGTCAGCAAAATCACTGGTATGCAAATTTAGCACTGAAAGAGGCCGGGAAGACGTCTTTTCGTCTAGATCATGAGCCAGGTTTAGTCAGGTCAGGAGAGGTCGAGTGGAAGGCGACAAACATTTTCGATGAAGGGACTCTGGTGATTCGTAAAAATGATTCTCTAAAGTTAGTGGCAACACCAAAGAAAGGTCAAAGTGACGAGGTAATTACGGTGACTGTCCCCTCTGAGCTAAACTGGTCTACGGAGGTCAAGGGCACGCCTCGACAGTCATCGGACCGGCCTGGATTTCCGGCATCTAAAGCGGTGGATGACTACCGGAGAGGCTCGCTGAGGGCTCTTTCATTTTCTCAAACTGCCGATGGTGCCTCAGAGGCTTGGTGGGAGGTTGCGTTTGATGAGGCTCAGTGGATCTCTTCTACGCGATTATGGAATGTGGTGGAGAAACGGTATCGTCTTACTGATTTTCGAATTTCCGTCTACGGCGTGAATGATGAAGTGGTTGCCTCAAAGATTTTTCATGCAGATGGCGGTTACGTGAGGCATTGGATGTTGTGGGATCTAAAGAAGCTGGTGAAGGGCAAGCGAGTTCGGGTGGAACGGTTAGGGCCAGATCGTGATGGGGAGATGATACTCGCACTTGCGGAAGTAGAAGTCTTCGGGTCTGAAGAACGTGCTCTTAAGGCGGATGGGAGCTATTTAATTCACGAATTCACAAGGGCGGGGACGTTTATTCTAACTGCTCGCCGTGCTAGTGGGGAGGTGGCTGAGTTGAAGGTTATTGTGAAGCAGGCTGACTTTGATGAAACGACGCGAGAGGTGCTACGTGGAACGGTGGTTGATTTTTCTTTGCCAGAAGTACGAATTTCTTCAGATTTATTTTATGATGCGGGGGAGGGATTTCCTTTACGTGAATATCAAAAGCAGGAAGGTGTTAAAAAGCGGTCTATGCTGAGTGGGTTTGTACAGAAATATGGTGAAGGGCGGCTTTTAGCCAGATTGGGAAAAGGTGGTCCAGTAGTGGGGTGGAAATCATATCGTGTGATCGATATTCCAGATGTTTTTCGAAGTCATCGCTGCGGTGGAGGCGAAAGTTTACGTTATCCTGGTTTTCAACTTCAAAAAATACCCATCGTGATGAGAGGTCTGACAAAGTATAATAGAGTGGATGTGCGCTATCGAAATCCTGCTTTAACTTTTCCCGATGGTAGCCAGATTTTTTCGCTGAGGGAGCAGGAGCTTTCTCATGATTTAGGGTTTATACATGCTTTGTTTCCCGTTGAATTTGATGATAAGATCAATCTCGAATTTAAGGTTTATAATTCAGATGGGCATTTCATCGGGAGGAAATGAAGGGGGATCCCTAGTTGGCAAATGATGGGATTCCTGTTGTATTTGGCGTGATGTCTTCAGCTCAATTCCCCCCTACTCGTTGGAGTGTTGTTCTTACCGTCGGTAGTGGTGATGAGCGAGCGGCAGCAGCAGCGCTTGCAGAACTATGTGAAATTTATTGGTTTCCGCTGTATTCCTTTGTGCGGAGAACTGGGCGCTCGCCGGAAGATGCAGAAGATCTGACGCAGTCTTTTTTTTCTCGATTGATCGAAAAGGATGTCCTGGGCACAGCACAGGCAGAGCGAGGGAAGCTGCGGTCTTTTCTACTTGGTTCTTTAAAGAACTTTCTCGCTGATGAATGGGATAAATCGAACGCCCAAAAGCGAGGAGGAGGGAAGCAGTTTGTATCGATCGATGCAGAAGTGGCAGAGGCTCGCTATGCGATGGAACTGCCAGATGAGGCGTCTCCCGATCATTTATTCGAGCGGAGCTGGGCTCAGAGTTTGCTGAGCCGAGTGTTGGGAACGCTGAGAGATCACTATGAAGCGAGCGGGAAGCAGGCCGTTTTTGATGAGCTGCATCAGTTTCTCGCTTCTTACTCTGGCGATGGGAATTATCGTACTTCAGCGCAAAGCTTGGGTATGACTGAAAATGCGGTGCGGGTGGCGATCTTTCGGATGCGCCAACGCTACGCGAAAACCCTACGAGATGAAATCGCCGAGACGGTGGCGAGTGATGCCGATATCGAAGCGGAAATTGATTTTCTGTTTAAAGCGGTGAGTTAGTTGGCGAGTCTGGGACGTCGGCGAGTCTCGAGTCGATAAAAGGCTTTGGGCGTAGTCGAAGCTTGATCGTCTACGGCTAGGATGAAGCCATTTGTGAGTTCCTCAGTGAGGGTCATGTCCTCATTAGACAGAATGATTTCAGTGAAATCTTCCAAGTCTTCCGAGCGGGTCAGGGTTAGGATGACATTGTCTTCAGAGGCGGGGTTTAAGCCGAATCTGATATTTTCTGAGAGGAGGGCGAGTGATTGCCCTGCTGCGGGATCGACTGAAAAAGGGTCGCGTCCGATGGCATATTCCACTCCGTCTGCCAGCCCGTCATTGTCTGAGTCAGCTTCAAGATTGGTTGGTGCAACCTGTTCTTCGAAGGCGCCTAGATCTGGTGCTAGATCGGAGGAACGCGGAAAGCCCCGTTGATCGGTTAGCAGTGAACTTGAGATTCCGGCATTCAGAACGGGGGAGTTTTCGACTGGGCGCATGGTGAAGGTCGGGCCTCGATTATTTGCGAGAGCCTCGAGCATGGGATCTCCGGTAGTGAAATTATTGCTACTTTCCGTAGTGAGATCTCCGCTGATGTTTTCATCGTTGGGAGCCATATTACTAGCGACGATAGAATTGATACTTTGCAGATTAGATGGGGAGGCTTCGGAAAAAATTGCTCCGCCAGCATCACTGGCACGATTAAGATTTAGGGTAGCGTGAAGGAGATTAATGAGGCCTCCATTTGAGCTGTTAAAGATGGCTCCGCCGGATGTGCCTGTATTGGCGGTAAAGGTCGTATTTTGAATATCGATGGTTCCACTGTTACTATTAAAGAGTGCTCCTCCTTGAGTGCTACTCCTGTTGTTATTGAATAAGCTGCTTTCGATACTGAGGGCGGCTCCCGTGCTGTTACGGATGGCCCCACCTCCTTCTCCGGTATCATTCGCACTTGTGGTTTGGTTGGAGGTGAATTCAGTGTCACGAACCGTGAGCGTTCCGCTGTTTCGAATGGCCCCACCGAAGCGTTCACTTTCATTCAAAATGAAAACGCATTTCTCAATCTCACAGATACCAATGTTGTTGAGGCCGCCCCCGGCGAAGTCAGCGCTGTTATTTTGGATCTGGCAGCGGTTTAAGGTGAGATTTCCAGCCGAGAAAATCCCTCCTCCTTCGGTGGTGGTAGAATTAGCTCCGAGCGCACAGTCATTGAGGGTAAGGGTACCAAAATTTAGGATTCCGGCCCCGATCGTCAGCCGTTGAGATGAGGTATCGCCATTGAAAAACGATAAGCGATTGATTGTCGCGGTGATTTCTGAAGGAAGGTAGAGGATACGTGATTGATCGCCAGCATTGAGATTGAAGGAAAGGTTGCCAACGTTTGGCCCATTGATGGTGAGGTTGCGTGAAATCTGCAGCTGCCCCAAATTGATGGGGAAAGTAGAGACGGAGTCGGCGAGAGCGAAGCTTATCGTACTGCCTGCTGAGCCGTAGGTGATGGCTTCCCGAAGTGAGAGAGAGGTGAGATCAATGGGTGAAACATGATCAAGCTCGTCATTGGTGGTCGTGACAATGGGATTTTCGATGAGCGCTGGAGTGCCTCCGGCTTCGGTGGCTCCAAGGTCGAGACCATTTCCTTGAATTCGTACTCCGCCACGTTGATCAGTGGCTAAGGTGGTGGTGCCATTGGAGCCGATGACAGGGGAATCGGGGAATGGAGGCATAGTGGGGGTGTTGCCTCCGTAGTTTGCTAGCGGGGCTAGGAGCGGGATTCCAGAAGTGAGATTATTTTCACTATCGTCGTCAAAAATTCCGGCAAAATTTGTAGCTCCTTGCTCGGTGAAATTTCCGGCGACGATGGAATTAGTGAGAAGTAAGGTATCAGCACTCCGGATTGAAATCCCGCCTCCTTCAAAGCTGCTTTCATTTTCGGTGACCGTGATGCTTTCCGCGGTGATGGTGCCATCGCTGAAAATACCGCCTCCTTCGCCAGTTGCTGAGTTGTGAGCTACGGTCGTATTGGTGATGGTGATTGTTCCTTCACTAAAGACACCACCGCCAGAACTCATACTCTGGTTATTGGCGATGGTGGATTGATTGATTGTGAGGGTGCCGTCGTTCCGGATCGCACCGCCGGAGGATTGCGAGTTATTTTCGAAGAGGTAGCAGGAAGTGAGAGTGAGGTCGCCGGTGTTGCGAATTGCTCCTCCCCGGGTGGATGAGGTGTTGTTTCGAAGAGTTGAGTTTTCGATGCGAAGAGTGTCTTCGTTATAGATCGCGCCCGCATGATTTTCGGCTGAGTTGTCGAAGAGGGTGACATTGGTGAAAATCGCGGGACCGTCATTATAGATCGCACCGCCTCGCTCGTTTGCTCGGCTATTTCTTAAGGTTGTATCGGTCAGGCGGAGATTCCCTTCGTTGAGAATGGCGCCGCCAAAATCAGCCCTGCCATTGATTAAAATCGAGCCCTGTAGGGTGAGGTTTCCGGTGTCTGTGACGACGAAAATCTGGCTGAGGTTTTGCGCATCGATGGTGAGAGTTCCAAGATTCAGAATGAGAGTTTGGGTGATCTCGATTTCGCCTGAGTTCAGAAGAATAATGCCGTTTTCAAGAGCGGGATCGATGGTGATGGTTTCATTGGTGATCGCATCTGCGATGACTTGGCGGAGTGATCCTGGGCCTGCATCATCGAGGTTTGTTACGGTGCCACCCTGCGTGAGGATGGGAAAAAGCCAGAGTGATAGGGAGAAAAAAACTTTGTGGGGCATGATGAGGTCTAATCATTTTATGAATCTGGGAGCAAGTTCTTTGGATTCACTCAGAAGCTGAAAAATTAGGGTAACGTTTGCTGAAAAAATCCTTAAGATAAGATAGAGATGAGCGTAGGAGGAGATGGCAACGAGGTAGCGGTCTGCGCGAGCTGTGGTCAGATCCTGCCGCTTGGTCTTCAGGCAAAGATTTGTCCAGCCTGTCTGTTAGGGCAGGGGGCTCTGTTTTCTTCTTCCGAGAGCCGAGTGCGCCCAGGGGATTTTGTGCCGCCCGCTCCTCAGGACTTAGAGCTAATTTTTCCCGAATTCTCTTTTAGCCGATTGCTGGGGCGTGGCGGGATGGGAGCGGTGTATCAAGCGCACCAAAGAGAGCTGGAGCGAGAGGTAGCGATTAAAATTTTACCCCCGGAAACGGCGCGCGATTTAGAATTTCAAGAACGCTTCCGTCGCGAGGCTGCGACTTTAGCCCAGCTGGATCATCCGAATATCGTGGGGCTTTTTGATTATGGTGAACGTGAGGGGTATTTTTACTTTGTGATGGAGTATGTCGCGGGGGCTGATTTGGCGGTGCGAATGGCGGATGCTGAGATTAGTACAAAGGATGTTTTTGCAATTGTCTCTCAAATCTGTGAGGCACTTGATTACTCTCATGCCCGGGGCGTGGTGCATCGGGATATTAAGCCTGCGAATATCCTTATTGATGACAATGGCTTAGTGAAGATTGTCGACTTTGGGCTCGCGAAGGTGGTGCGAGGAGATGTGGTAGACCCTGGGTTGACGCGGACTCAGTCATCTATGGGGACTCCGCAGTATATGGCTCCAGAACAGATGGCGGGTTCGGAAAAAGTGGATCATCGATCGGATATTTTTGCCATCGGCGTAGTGCTTTATGAATTACTCACAGGCAAGGTGCCAGCGGGGCATTTCAAAGCGCCGTCAGTGGAAAAAGAGACCCTGAATCCACGCTTGGACGAAGTCGTCCTGCGGGCGCTCAGGAGTGAGCCAGATCAGCGGTATCAGAAAGTGTCTGATATTAAATCTGGTCTGGAAGAGGCTATCGAACAGCCAGTGAGTTCTGCAAATGCGATCCATGTAGGCTGGAAA
>CALGMJ010000024.1 GCA_937958875.1 uncultured Verrucomicrobiales bacterium
CCATGATTTCGAAGTCTCCTTCCTCACAGCAGCGGACAAATCCTTCACCGAAGCATTTGAGTTTATCCCATTGCTGGCGGATTTCTTCCGCTTCTTCGAGGTTGATCGAGTTATCGAGGGCTGCCTGCGAGATGCGGGCCAGGAGGTGAGAGAATTGAGCGACAATCTCATTTGTGGCAGGAAGGACTTCAAAGCCCTGCTGGCAGGCGCTGGCAGGATTTCTTACGAAGTAGCCATCACTTTTTTCGCAAAGCCATTCGATTAAGCTAGCATCCCCAGTAAGGCGAACGATTTCGATGAGTCGGTCTAAGGGGTTGCGGGAGCCGCTACCGCCTTCGGATTGTTCCTGAGCCCATTTGTAAACCAGAGAGAGAGAGACTCCGAGCTCGCTGGCGATTTCCTTTGGGCTTGTTTTGGCAAAGGCGTTTTTGAGCACTTCGTGACTTTCCATGAGATGAAAGTAGGAAAGAAGTGGGAAACAAGCAAGAGCGAGGTCTTATAACCGTGTTCCTTCCTTGTGGTTCTATGTTAGAATCGGTTCGGAGAAATGCGTTCGCTAGTGATGCGAACGACTACAGAATATCGGCTACCATTCTGACCAGTGCCTAAGATGACAGAGTGGCCGTCCTTGGTATACCAGATGTGGGAACCAAGGGTAAGCCCATCTTCGAGGTCATTGATGTCTGGATAGTCGCCATCTTGCACGGGCTTCCCGTGAAACATGGAGAGAACTTTGATCCACTCGAGCCAATTATCATGAAGTGCTTCTCCGTAGGTTTCTTCCGCAAGAGGGTCGGTTTGAAAACTAATTTCACGTAGGTTTTTTCCACTGGTCCACTCGAAATAAAGTCTACAGCGAAGGCCTCCAATATCGCCCTTGGTGCGGTAAATCCCATTCATGCCTGTTCGCGCCAGGAGGGCTTCTACCACTTCGCCTTCGACGAGCTTACTTGTTTTTAGCTTTCTGATGACATCCTCCTGGCTATCGCCGAATTCTAAGGTGTCAAAGGCTGCTCCCTCGGGAGGGGCCTCTTCTTTTCCCTTCAGAGCTGCAGGGTCAAAGGGGTGATTTTTCTTAAGCCAGGCCTGGTTTTCAGGGTGGAGCTTGTCTATGGCGAACGTAATGATGCGTCCTTTTTTACTTAGCGTGACCTGTTTTCCATCGTTTGAGACATAATCAGCTTCAAAAGATTTATTGGCTTTATTTTTCCAGAGTCGAGCGTCGGCAATGGTGATCAGTAAGAGCGGGAGGAGGATGAAAAGCTTGGACATGTATCGATAAGATTTAATAAGAAACGGTGCTGGTGTGAGGATTTGTTCAGGTTATTTCTTAGAGAGTTTACTGAAATGGAAGTGAAAAATGGTCATTCTTTAATGAAAAAATTGGGGGCGATGTCTCATGAGGGGGGAGCGCTTTCGACATCGGGGAATCGTGTGAAACTCTATTTCGATGGAGATGAAGTCTACCAGGCTAAGGTAGAGGCGATTACTTCGGCAAGAGTCTATGTTCATATGGAGATGTATATGTTTCTCTCGGATGAAGTGGGCTGGAACTTAGCCCGAGCCTTTGCCGCAAAGGCAAAAGAGGGGATTCCCGTGCGAGTCGTCTATGATGCTATTGGTTCTTCAGATGCAGATGATGAGATGTTTGACATGATGCGGGAGGCTGGAGCGGATGTGTTTGTGTTTCGGCCTGTTGCCCCATGGAGGAAGCGCAGCGGTATTTTAGGCCGGAATCATCGTAAAAATCTCATTGTCGATGGGCGCATTGCCTTTACCGGAGGGATGAATCTTGGTGATCCATGGTCTCGAAAGGTTGTTGGGGCAGATGCGTGGCGGGATACGCAGATTTCTTTAGAGGGGCCTGCCGCTGCCGCTTGTGATCAATTTTTTCTAGAAACTTGGAAAAAGGTGGGCGGATCTCGTATCGAGCCACCTCAGAAGTATTCTATTTCAGAGACTGGCCCAGGAAAGAGTGATTGTCTCGTGATTGGTGGGAGTGGCTTTGCAAAGCGGAAAGCGATTCGGCGCCTATATTCTGAGACCTTGAAGAGGGCGGCGCGGGATGTTGTGCTGACAGTGCCCTATTTTGTTCCACCGCGGCGTCTTCTGAATTTAATGAGAAAGTCAGCTGCGGAGCGTGAGATCGAGATTCTAGTTCCACGAAATTCTGACGTGGGAGTGGCTGATTGGATTCGGGAAGGGCTTTATCCAGCATTACTCGATTCCGGGGTTAAGATTCAGGAGTTTACCAAAGCGGTTCTGCACGCGAAATCAATGGTCGTGGATGATGAATTAGTTGTCGTAGGGAGTGCTAACTTTGATTTCCTTTCCTGTTCTCTCAATTGGGAGTTGGCCATTGTTATTCAAGATCCTGAAGTCGTAGCGCAGATGCGAACACAGCATGAGAAGGATCTCTTAGATAGTGAGCCTGTGCAGGCCGATTGGGCGAAGCTGCGTCCATGGTGGCGTCAATGGCTTGGATGGCTAGGAGCAGGGGTATTGCGTCGACTTTAAGGGTGACTGGCTTGATTTATCCGCAATAAAAAAGCCGCTCTCCGAAGAGGGCGGCTTAGTAAAAGTCGTTCGACAGGAAAGTGAATTACCACTTCTGCACTCGGCTGTGAGCGAAGTAGCTCTCAAAACCAAGCTCAGCAGGGAACTCAGAAAGACCGTCGTGAGGATTCATCTCAATACGGTCATCAGCTCCACAGCGAGTGTAAGGTGGTTTGAAGGTTCCGTGGAATGTTGGGCAATGGAAAGTTACGACTTCATAGAAACCGTAACCCATGCGGCGGAATGCGCGGCGGGTGCCATCGACTAATCCGTAGGACCAGCCAGCCTTACGGCCAAGGCGAGCATTCTTACGAGCGATTTGCTCGGGGATTTCCATGACGCCATAGAAGATGTTACCAAGTCCACGTCCAAGCTTACGCACGGAAGTATACTCAGCACCTGGAGGCGCTTGGATGTCGGCAAATGCGCTCAGAGAGAGGCCGAGGGAAAGTGTGATCAGTAGGAGCTTTCTCATTACATTTGGCATTACGCCCAAAACACTTCCTCTTGGCAATGGGAAAATTGTTAAGTGGGATAAAATTTTTACGGAAGAGCGACGCTTCATTCAGTGTTGTCATGGGGCAGCACTTCGTTAGAGTCACGATACTGTGATGAAAACGGAGGGGAAGATGAAGGTATTAGGACGACTTTTAGTAGTAACTCTCGTCCTGTGTAGATTTTTGATCGCTCAGGAAAGCTACCTCGTAGCCGAGGCTCACAGTGGGAAAATTCTCTATCAGGTGAATTCAGAAGTGAAGCGCCCCATTGCTGGCTTAACGAAAGTTGGCACCGCTATGGTTGTGCTAGACTGGGCAAAGTTTAGTAAGGCTAATTTATCCCAATTAGCAGTGGTGCCTCCTCAGGCACTCAGTATCGGAGGGTCTAACCCCATGGCGATGATTCCGGGAGACCGAATTTCGCTCCGGGAGGCGCTATACTCCATGCTTCTCGGTTCTGATAATGTCGCAGCCTACACTCTGGCAGAGCACGTAGGCCGTGAAATTGCGGCGCGTTCGAGTGGCTCGCCTCAATCTGCATTTGTGCGCGAGATGAATCATCTTGGTCAGGCCTTGGGGATGAAGCGGACTCGCTTCAGTAGTCCACATGGTGACCGGACTACTTCGACGGCGAAGGATTTCACTCGGCTAGCCATCTATGCTGCGCGCGACACGGGCTTCCAATTTTATGTGAAGCAAAAGTCACGTACGATTTCTTCCTATCGTGGAAATCAAATCCGAAGTTTCAAGGTATCAAATACGAACACTCTGCTGGGCAATCAAGGAATCAATGGACTCCGAACAGGCAGTTCACCAACCGCAGGTTCGTGCCTGGCGCTGAGTGCAGAAAAAAAAGCGCTCGTGGCCAAGCTCGCGAACGGTTCTACTCGCCTAACACCACGTCGCCTCATTGTGGTTCTTCTTGGCAGTTCAGACCGCTTCGGGCGGGGACAAAATCTAGTTCAACAGGGCTGGTCTGCCTACGAAGGCTGGCGTGCACAGGGTATGCCAGTGGTCGACCAGTCGCGTGAGGTGATCTCCGTGCCTCAGCCATAATTTCCTCAAACTTTCCTCAACCAAAATCACAAACAATACACAAAATGCGAATCGGTATTTTAAATAGTGGGGGCGATTGCCCGGGTCTGAATGCAGTCATTCACGGAGTGGTTGGCGCAGCAGCAGCTAAGGGCTGGGAAGCAATTGGCTTTCGCGATGGTTTCGAGGGACTTCTGCCACCAGGAGATTTTACCGTTTTAACCCCTAAGGATACGGAAGGGATTCTTAAACTCGGCGGAACGATCTTAGGCACGACTAATAAAGGAAATTTTGCTGCTAAAATTGGCGAGGGTGACGTTGCCCAAGTTCCGCAGGAAATCGTCGATCGGGCAAAGAAAACATTAGATCAGCTGGAAATCGGAGCTCTCGTCGTCGTCGGCGGAGACGGCTCTTTGACCACCGCGATGCAGCTGCATGATCAGGGCTGGCCCGTCATTGGGGTGCCTAAAACGATCGATAATGATCTTCAAGCGACCGCAATGACTTTCGGCTTCGATAGCGCCGTGAGTTGCGTCGTCGATAGCCTCGATCGTCTTCAGACGACCGGGCAGAGTCATAAGCGAGTCATGGTCCTTGAGGTCATGGGACGCCACGCAGGCTGGATTGCCCTCTGGGGTGGCATGGCTGGAGGGGCGAGTGTGATCCTTCTGCCGGAGATTGGCTTCAGCTATGAAAAAGTGGCTGAGCACATTAAGATCCGAGAAGCACAGGGGTATACGAGCCACCTCGTGGTAGTTGCTGAAGGAGCTAAGTTACCAGACGGGAATCTCGCGACTATTGATTCGAACTGCGGTGGGGAAGTCCGTCTCGGCGGTGCTGGGGAGCAGGTTGCGAATGCGATCGAATCTATCACTGGGAAGGAAACGCGTTTCACCACACTCGGACATATCCAGCGTGGCGGTGCTCCCACTGCACTTGATCGGATTCTCGGCGTACGCTTCGGCGTCATGGCTGCTCGTCTGGCCGAAGAGGGGAAATTCGGACGCATGGTGAGCTACCAGAGCTATCACGTCGACTCGGTGCCGATCAAAGATGCGGTCGATAAATTACGTCTCGTTGAGAACAAAACAGAAGTCGTGGAAGCTGCTCGCTCAGTAGGGATTTCCTTTGGTGACTGAGATTCAACTTCGAAGAGAGAGACGATTTGATGAAAGAACTTTTAGAGCTGCTCGGGCAAAATGCCCGCCTCAGCAATGCGGAACTAGCGGCCCAGCTTTCGCTTACCGAAGCGGCGGTCGAGGCTCAGATTTACGAGTGGGAAAAAGACGGAACCATCCGGGGATACCGTGCAATGGTAGATCCTGCTCAGGATGGGAAAAGTACGGTGACCGCCTTTATTGAAGTCAAAGTCACACCCGAGCGAGGGGGCGGCTTTGATCGCGTAGGAAAGCGTATTGCTCGACTCGATAAGGTTCGAAGCTGTTTCCTCGCGAGTGGGGGGTATGATCTTCTCGTCCTGATCGAAGGGGATGACCTGATGGCGATCGCTACTTTTGTGGCTGAGAAACTCAGTCCCATTGATGGCGTGGTCTCCTGTGCGACGCACTTCCGGCTTAAGTCGTATAAAGAGAACGGCTTCCTTTTTATGGACGAAGAAGGCCCAGAGCGTCTTCCCGTCAGCCCCTAACAGATTATTTTAAATGGATTACGATTCTAAACTTGCGGGTCACCTGCAGGAAATTCCTCGTTCCGGTATCCGCGATTTCTTCGAACTCGTGATCGGACGGGACGACGTCATTTCCCTCGGAGTAGGGGAACCTGATTTTTCCACCCCTTGGCAAATCAGGGAGGCAGCCATTGCCTCTCTGGAAAAAGGTGAGACTAGCTATACCTCTAATTTAGGCTTGCTCACCTTACGCGAAGAGGTCTGTCGCTATGTGGAGGACTTTTTCAATGTCTCCTATCAAGGTGATGGCGAATGTCTCATTACCGTCGGGGTTTCTGAAGCGTTGGACCTGGCCTTACGGGCGCTTTTAAATCCAGGCGATGAGGTGATATTTCACGAGCCTTGCTACGTGTCTTACTCCCCGAGTATTGCGATGGCACACGGTGTGCCCGTCTCGGTGGCGACAAAGAAGGAAGATGGCTTTTCCCTCCGTCCTTCTGAGCTGGAAAAAGTCATCACCGAGAAGACGAAAGTCTTGATGTTAAACTTTCCTACCAATCCCACCGGCGCGGTTTTATCTGATGAAGATTTGGAAGGGATTGCCGCTCTTTGCGTGAAACACGACCTCATTGTGCTCACGGATGAAATCTATAGTGAGCTTCGCTACGATGGCAAAAAGCATGTCAGCATCGCCACTCTACCCGGAATGAAAGAGCGGACGATCTTGATGCATGGATTTTCTAAGGCCTTTGCCATGACTGGCTTTCGCCTAGGCTTCGCGTGCGCTCCGAAACCTTTGATCGAGGCCATGATGAAGATTCACCAGTATGGCATTCTCTGCGCTCCCATCACCGGTCAGGTAGCTGCGCTCGAGGCCCTCAAGGCGGGAGAACCAGTCTACCGTGAGATGAAAAAGGCCTATCATGAACGTCGTGATTACCTCGTGCGACGTCTCAATGAGATGGGGATCGAATGTCATTCCCCTGGAGGCGCATTTTACGTCTTTCCAGATATCAGCAAGTTCGGGCTCACCAGTCATGAATTTGCCATGAAGCTACTCGAGAAAGAAAAGGTAGCCGCTGTGCCCGGGACTGCCTTCGGAGAGTCAGGAGAAGGTTTCCTACGCTGCTGCTATGCGACGGGGAATGAAAAGCTAAAGCTCGCTATGGATGCTCTCGAGCGCTTTGTGAAAACGCTTTAGATCATGCTCGCTGAATTAAAAGAAATCCGTGAGAATCGGACCTATGCGCACGTCGTTCCTTTCGGCGTTTTCATGGTCTTGCTCTTAATCAGCCAGTTCGCTGGTGAAGCCATGATCTGGGAGCACGATAACGCTCCATGGTATCGCCACTGGCCGGAGCAGCTCTTTTACCCGATTCAGACCGTCCTGACGCTCGTGGTGCTTCTATTTTTCTGGAAGCACTACGAATTCCGCTGGTCGGGAAAAGCGGTGCTCATTGGGGTCGTGGCCGGACTTGTTGGGATTGGTTTCTGGCTCTTGCCGACGACTCTCTACGACCACTGGGGGATGGAAGGGAAGCCGGAGACATTTTTTGAAAAGCTCACTGGCCTCGCCCCTCGGAAAGAAGGGTTTGATCCCACCGTTTTTGACAATCCTCTAGCTTACTGGACGTCGCTGATTTTTCGTGTCTTTCGTGCCGTGGTCATCGTTTCCTTAGTGGAGGAAATTTTCTGGCGTAGCTTTCTCATGCGCTTCCTGCTCGATATGGATGGCAAGTATTGGAAGGTTCCTTTTGGGAAGCCGGCGTGGATTTCTTTTCTCGTCGTGACCGGAGCTTTCATGATTGCGCATGCGCCCATCGATTACTTGGGAGCCTTCATTTATGGCTCTCTCACATACGCCGTTGCGGTGTGGACTAAGAGTCTTCTCGCCTGTGTCGTGATGCATGGCGTGGCAAATGCGACCATGGCATGGTATGCTATGACTTACGCTAAATACGGTCTTTGGTAGAAAAAATGAGCGTTCCAGAACAACTCTCCCTCGACGCAGCTCGAAAGAAATTAGGTCTCAGTCCTACGGACCATGCGCGCGATTATTTACCGCAATGGCAGGAGGTTGCCCAGAAGCTGGAGGGCCTCGCTCATCGTGAACAGGATGAGGAGCAACTTCAGATTTATCAACGAGACCTCGCTTCGCTCCGACAGGTAATTGAAATGTTAGATCGAGATGCTCCTACTAAGAAAAAGCCCGCAGGTCTGCTCGTCTGGGGCGCCATTGTGCTCCTCTTGGCTGGAAGTGGCATCTGGGCTTACCAAAAATGGGGAAAAGATTTTGATCCCGTCGCTGCCAATGCGGCACTTGCTGATGATATTGAGACGGTCGAGCTCGTCATCGGAAAACGCCGCTGGGATGAGGCCGAAACTCTCGTCTCACAGCTCCGGGCTCGTGGGGCTTCAAAGCAATGGGTGCGTGAAACACGTATCCGGATTTTTGAGGGACGTGAAGCGGAGAGTGGGCAACAGCTGGGATACTTCATCGGCGGAGCTCAGGCAGCCCTTGAGGCTCGGAGGATCGACGAGGCGAAGTCCTACCTCGAAAAAGCTCGCGGCCTTTCTCCCGAAAGCGAAAAGCTGAAAGAGCTGGCCGAGATGATTCAGGCAAGTGAGCGAGATCTCAAAATGACGGCCCTAGTTTCTGAGATTGAGCAGGCCATTCAGTCTAAAAGATGGGCCACCGCAGAAGGGCAACTTGTAGGTCTGGCCGAGCTTGATTCAGATCATGAAGCACTCTTTCCTCTTCAGGACCGCCTCCGTGAAGCTCGTCAGCAGGAGTTAGAGAATCGTTCTCAAGCACTCGTCTTACTTCGTCAGGCACAAGCGCTCGATCAGGGCGAATATTCTGCAGAGGCCCTGCGGATTTTAGAGCAGGCGATGCGCTTAAATGCTAGCCCAGAAGTGCGAGCGGCCTATCAGCGGATGTCTGCTTATGGTCGTGTTATGCTCGTGCCTGCTGAGTTTCCGACCATCGCAGAGGCTCTCACTGAAGCGCGCGCTCGTGACCGCATTCAGGTGAGCGCTGGGACTTATCAGGAATCACTATTATTAAAGCCTGGTGTCGTTCTCGTAGGAGAAGGGAAGGGGAAGACCATCATCGAATGTCAAGCCGCAGCCAGCGCTGTCCTATCTGTAAATGAAAGTGGCCCTAGAGCACGGGTCGCCTCCATGACCTTACGTCATCAGGGACTGGTCAATGAGGCTGAACGCTTCTCTGTCGTCGCAGTTGAAAAAGGAGGGCTACGTCTTGACGACGTGAACGTTGCTCAAGCGAGTGGCCATGGTATTGCCGTTGTTGATGGTGGTCAGTTATCGATGATTCAGGGAATGATCGAACGCAGTGGATGGGATGGGATTTCGGTGCAAGGTGAAGGCTCCGTCGCGGAGCTTCGCAAGGTCACGAGCCAGAAAAACCTCCATCATGGGATCGATTTTTGGGATGGGGCTAGTGGTTCGGTAGAAGATGTGACTCTTTCTAAAAACGGGCGTGCTGGCTTAGTCGTGATTTCAAATGCTGCAGCGGTTAAAGCAGATCGACTGCAAGTTACCGGAAATCGTGAATTGGGAGTTTTCGTTGCTGGTGCGAGCGAGTTTACCCTTTCTTCCAGTGCCGTGACTGGAAATGCACTCGGAGGAATCATCCTTCAAGACGGCACTACAAATGCGACCATTTCAAATAGCAGGATTCTCGAGAACGGTGAAGCGGGGCTGATCATCGAACGGGGGAGCCAAGCGCGTCTTGAAGGAAATGAGGTTTCCAAAAATAAAGGCCGTCAACTCTGGCAAAATGCCGTCTTCCCGAGTGTCAACGAGGAAGCCGTGACCCCACCACCAGTCCCGGCCCCGCCTCAGGAGTAGTGGTGGTAACTTTCCGAAACCAGTCCAATGGACTTAAGCAAGTTCAAGAGACGCTGGACGTAAAGAAATGTGCGAGTTCGCAATGATCGATTGTTGGGTCGAGTATTTCCAATTTGAGATCTGATTTAGCAACAATGGCCAAGTAGAATACTTCATACTTTGGCCAATATCAGGCGGGG
>CALGMJ010000025.1 GCA_937958875.1 uncultured Verrucomicrobiales bacterium
GAGACATTCTAAGAGCATGCACACTCACAGCATAGCTCTGACCTTTTCGTTGGCTGCTTCTGCCTTTTCGGCGGAGTTCAGCGCCTATCAAGATCCCGTGATCAATAGTGAGAATCGTCTCGCTGGGCGGGCCAGCATTTATTCGTTCGCAGATGAAGTGAAGGCGAGCTCTCACGATCGTGAGAAATCTGATCGCTTCGCGACTCTCAATGGCGACTGGAATTTTACTTGGTATCCGAAACCTGCTGATGTCCCTGAAAATATCGGCACGCCAGAGTTTCAAGCCGAGTGGAAAACGATCGATGTCCCGAGTAACTGGGAAATGCGTGGTTATGGTACGCCCATTTACACGAATTCCGTCTATCCCTTCCCGGAGAATCCACCTTTCATCGATCCGAAAGATAATCCGGTTGGAATTTACGAGCGCAGCTTTGATGTGCCGACTTCCTTTGCGGATCAGCAGGTCGTGCTTCACTTCGGTGGCGTTTCTTCTGCGTATCGTGTTTGGGTAAATGACCAGTATGTCGGATATGCTGAGGATGCACGCCTACCATCAGAGTTCGACATCACCGCATTTGCGAAGCCGTCTGGTAATAAACTCACCGTTCAAGTCTGGCGTTGGAGCGATGGCTCCTACCTTGAAGATCAGGATCACTGGCGCATGAGCGGGATCCATCGTGAGGTTCTTCTCATGGCACGTCCGAAGGTGGGCATTGAAGATCTCGCTACTCGTACCATCCGCACCAGTGAGAATGACTGGCGCATGGAAATCCGTCCTAACTTGCAAAATCTCACGGGAGAAAAGTGGGACCAATATGAGGTCAAAAGCCGCCTTCTTGATGCCAGTGGTAAAGAGGTTCACGTTCATAAAACTCCAGCTAAGAGAATTGCCAAGGAATTCTATCCTCAGCGCGAAAATACCGCCTTCGGGAATCTCATTTCCTTCCCGGTAAAGAACCCGAAGCTCTGGTCTGCCGAGCATCCAAATCTTTACACCCTCCTTGTGACCTTAAGTAAAGCGGGGCAGCACATCGAGACTACTCCCGTCCGAATCGGATTTCGTGAAGTCGGTTACGATGACAAAGGCGTTCTTAAAGTAAATGGCACTCCAGTGCTCCTCTACGGAGTGAATCGCCACGATCACAATTCCCGTCAGGGTAAAACCGTAACCCGTGAAGATATGGAGAAGGATATCCTCACCATGAAGCGGTTTAACATCAATGCGGTGCGGACTGCTCACTACCCGAATGATCCGTATTTTTACGATCTCTGCGATATCTACGGGCTCTATGTCTGTGATGAAGCAAATGTGGAATCTCATGGAGTACGAGGTTTACTCACGAATAAGCCAGAGTGGGCCAGAGCCTTCGTAGAGCGAGGGGTGCGTATGGTCGAACGTGATCGGAATCATCCCTCCATCATCATGTGGTCACTCGGGAATGAAACGGGTCAAGGCCCCAATCACGCGGCCATGGCAGGCTGGATGAAAGCGGCTGACCCAACCCGCCTCATTCACTACGAAGGCGCCTCTTCAGATCCCTACAGTCCTGACTTCATTCGCCAGAATGATCGGGAAAATTACAATCAATCGGTGCGCTATAATGGCAATCCCTATGATGCCGCCTACGTTGATGTCGTTAGCCGGATGTATCCTTCGGTCGAGCAGCTCGCCGCCATGGTGAAGAATGCTAAGGGACCGAATAAAAATCGTCCCATCATGCCATGCGAATATTCACATGCGATGGGGAACTCGCTCGGAAACTTTGCGGAATACTGGGATCTCATTCGCAGTGAGCCACAGCTTTGCGGTGGCTTCGTCTGGGATTATCGTGATCAAGGCGTGTGGAAGAAGACCGATGATGGGCGTGAATTTCTGGCCTATGGTGGTGACTTTGGCGACACTCCAAACACTGGGAATTTTTGTCTCAATGGAATTGTCGATTCGGATGGCAATCCGAAACCCTGTACTTGGGAGCTGAAAAAAGTTCACCAGCCGGTGAGCGTGAAATGGCTTAGTGATTCTCAGATTGAAATCCATAATCGCCACTTTTTCTCAGATCTCTCGTACTTAGAGGCATCATTTGAGACTCTTGTTGATGGCCGTGAGGCGACGGCAAAACAGCTCAAGCTTCCGGTGATCAAGGCGGGTGAAAAAGCTACTGTAGATCTTCAACTCCCTGCAGCTAAAGAAGGAGAGATTCTTGCTCGGGTGATTTGGTTTTTAAAAGAGGATCAAAGTTGGGCTAAGAAAGGCCACATCGTTGCCTTCGATGAAAAACTTCTGAAGCCTGCGGTGAAGCAAGTGGGAGCTGCTCCGACTGATCTCAAGATGACTTTTGAGGGGAGTAAAATGGTTATCACCGAAGGGACGAGCCGATATGCGATTTCTGGAAGTGATGGCTTTGTCCACTCCATCCAGCGCGATGGTAAAGAGTTTCTGGCATCACCCTTAAAGCCGCATTTCTGGCGTGCTTGGACAGATAATGATCGTCAGAGCGTGACTCCACGTTACGAACGCTTGCCACAATTTAAATGGAAGACTGCACTGCAGAGCGCAGAGTTTGAAGGGCTCAATCCGAGAGAAGGGCTGGATAAAGGGATTGTGGCCTCGTGGAAACTACCAACGGTCAGTTCATGGCTCGCGGTTCGCTATCGCTTTGATGAACCCGGTAAGCTGACTGTTTCCATGAAGCTTGTTCGTGGTCAGATGGATACTCTTCTGCCACGCTTTGGGGTGACGATGGGGCTTCCCGCGTCTTATGAAAAGGCGGAGTTCTACGGTCGCGGCCAGGTCGAGACTCAGTGGGACCGAAAGTCAGGAACTTTCCTCGAGCTAAATCGGATGCCCATCTCTGCTTTGCGTTATGATTATGGCCGCCCTCAGGAAAGTGGTACGCGTGCTGATACTCGTTACCTCACCGTTTCGGGGCGCGGAGTGAAGGACATCACCTTCCGCTCGTATCCGCATTTCGACTTCTCGATCTGGCCTTACACGGAGGAGACTCTAGAAGCTGCCGACCATCCGACAGATCTGGAGCCGGCAGGTTTCTGGACCTTACATATCGATAAACGTCAGATGGGTATCGGTGGAAATGACTCGTGGAGCCCGAAGGCGCTGCCTATGGAGAAATACCGTATGGAATCCTTTGGGAAAGAAATCGACTTTGAGTTCACTTTGTAAACGTTCTTCATTTTCTCAATGAAATCAGAAAGGCTCAGTCACTTGGCTGAGTCTTTTTTTATGACCACGGTCTAAGGTTTGTTTTGTCATGAAATCAATTTTGCTAGCCCTCATATTTCTCGTTGGGATGAATCTCAGCATGGGTCTGATTCCTCAGCCAGCGACCTTCCGGGTAGAAGCTTGGTCAGACGAAGAACCTAACTTTCATGAGGTGGTATGTGATGCTGAGTTTCTTCCTCAGGTTCATATTTTGATGGTCTCGGTGAGATCGTTAGGTGTAAAGGGCATGAGAATAAGCACTCAATCTGGTGGGCTTCATTTTTCAAAAGCTCCCATGGAAGGGGAGAGTTATGAAATCAAAGCGAGTAAAGGGGGGCTCAAAATCACGGCAGGAAATTCCGCCGGAATGGCGCGTGCGACGGCCACCTTATTGCAGCTGGCAGAAGTCGAAAATTCACGCGTTGCTTGGCAGAAATACCATATTTCAGATCAGGCCGATCATCCCTTCCGCTGTGTCATGGTGGATCTGGGGCGAAACCCTCATTCACCGAAAACGCTTCGGCATCTCATCGATACCCTGTGGTATTTTAAGGTCAATTACCTCCAGCTTCACCTGACCGATGATCAACTCTGCTCCTGGCCTTCGAGAGCATTTCCTAAATTGGCAAATCCCGCCTCAGGGTGGACTTGGGATGATTATGTTGCCCTTGAGAAATACAGTCAGGCGCGGGGCGTGACTTTGATTCCAGAAATCGATGTGCCAGGTCATTCTACTCTCCTGCGTAAATTCTACCCGGAAGTTTTTGGTAAAACTCCGACAGAGCTCGCCTCACTTCCATCTGCACGCGAGGGAGTCGAGAAATTGATTGAAGAAACGCTCTCTGTTTTCCAGCGAACACCGTACTTTCATATGGGGGGAGACGAAGCCTACGGCGTTGATCACCAAGTCCAGCGAGATTTTATCAATCACATCAACCGTTTCGTGAAATCGAAGGGGAAGCAGCTCATCGTCTGGGAAGGGCCTCCCGCAGGGAAAGGGGAAGGTAGAGTTGTTAAGGACGTCATTCACATGGCTTGGCGCAGTCTGGAATTTCCAGCTCAGCAAATGCTTGAGCAGGGCCATCAGGTGATCAATGCCTCATGGGATCCGCTCTACATCGTCGACCATTATCCACGGACGATGTTTACGGCGGTCGATCTTGAGCGTTGTTATCGGTGGAATCCAAGGAAGTTTCAGCACATCAATCCCTCTTTTCAGACTTTTGGTAAACCTCATCTGACAAAGGAGGTGAAAGGAATTCTCGGTTTCTGTCTTCCATGGTGGGAGGGGCGTCAGGAGAATCTCCTTCCTCTATGTGTCCCTCGGATTGCGGCCGTATCAGCCGGAGCATGGAATCGGGAGGATGAAAATCAGTTCAGCTCATTCCAAGATCGCTATCCTAAATCGCTTATCCGCTTAGAGACGTTGAGTGGATTTGAACTGCCAAAGCTGCCAGTGGCTCCTCCAGCGAGTCAGGAAAAAAATTTAGCCTACCTCGCAGAGGTGACTCCCTCAGCGGGTGCGAACCAACCGCACTTCGGACCGCAACGACTCACCAATGGCATCACGGACCGTTTCGATCACTTCTTAGGGTTTCCTACTAAGCCGCAGCCTATGGAAATTACGGTGAAACTTCGGAAGGTGGGAGTGGCTTCCCGCGTCGTGATCCACGAACGTGCGCTCCGAGGAAGCTACGAGGTTTATCAGCTCTTAGTTTCTGAGGATGGGAAAGATTTTCGCCCGATTGGGAATTCTAAAAAGGGAACGCGTGGGGACAAATCTTATGTGGAGCACAAGTTTACTCCGCAAAAAATCCACAGCCTAAAAGTGATTACCGAGGGTTGTCATGGGCTTGTTTTTCCAAGCTTCAGCCGCCTCAGCGAGATCGAAGTCTTCGCGGAATAAGCAGGTGCTCAATGAGTGCTAGACGAGATCAGCAAAGAGCTCCTGTGCATCGACACTAGTCTCTTTTAGTTCCCATTGCCGGTCCATATTGAGCCGGAAGCTCGCGAGGTGACGGTGCGCCCATTGCTCGGGGGAGATCATTGAGAGCACATTGTTCCCGCGGATTTCGTAGAGATGGTAGGTCTCGCCCGTGATGGGCTCGAAGTTGATGTCCGCTTCGTAGACCAGCTTGTTCCAGTTAAAATGCTCGATCGTTGCGATGTATTGCTCACGCATTTCGGTGAGCTTTTGTTGGAGATCTCGTTCCACCTGGCTGATGCCGCGGGATTTGAAAGTCGAGAGGTCATTGGGAATGATCTTCGGACTCAGGGTCGAAACGGGGTAAGGCATGAAAGCCGCCGAGGTGGGTTGTTCCGTGATAAGTTCGTCCATAGCGCTCTGAATTTGAAACTGCTCTCGGTCTTCTAAAGTGCAACTGGTTTTGTTGGTCCGGCTTAATCTGCGTTTTCAGATTTCATCGTCATTCCGACTCTGGTCTCGGGCTCCCACTTCAGCCCCCAGTCACGGATAGAGATTAGAATGGGCGTGAGGGATTTTCCTTTTTCCGTGAGTTGGTATTTCATGCGTTTGGCACCTTCAGAAATAGGAACTTGTTCGATGAGTTCTCCCTCACAGAGGCGCTCAAGACGATCAGTGAGGATATTGGTCGGGATCTTTTCTGGAGAGTTGATGAACTCCTTAAAGCGGCTTCGTCCAAGCAGGAGGTCGCGGATGATGAGGAGAGTCCATCGATCTCCGAAGAGGTCTAGGGCACAGGAGACTGGGCAGGGGGAACGGCGTTTCTGTTCTGACTGTTGTTTTTTCGGTGCCATTCCTAAGATTACCTCTCTTTTACTTGTATTTCGAAATTAATTTACTTGTGAAATGCAAGTAAATTGGCTTGAGTAACTTTATGAGTCAAAAAACTCAATTATCGGAACCGAAGTTAGCGCCTCCTGGGGCAGGTCTCCCTGTCATCGAGCTTCAGTTCATACGCATCTTGTTTAAGGTAAAGCGGACTTTTGGCAGTAGGGATGGTCTCATTGCTAAATTTCGCAGGGAGCAGGCTGAAATCATGAAACTGGTGCAGATCTGTGACTCTTCTCAGCGCGGAACACGTATTTTGGTGAAATGGGTTCCAGGTTTGGAAGACAGTAGCCGATATTGGTCTGTCTGGATGGTTCTGGAACACCTTCGGATTACAAATTTAGCCTTCGCGAAATTTGTGAGGTTATTGGCGCGGGGGACAGTGCCTCGGACAAAAGTGGATACTGCAATGGTGAAACCGTCCTCGGTAGGAGAAGAGGTTGAAGTGACTTTTACCGAATCTTGTGAGATGTTTTTGAAAAATATTCCGTCTTCTCAAGAGCTGGAAAATTCAGCCACATTAACGCATCCGTGGTTCGGCCCGATGAATGCCTATAGCTGGCTCGCGCTCGGATCTCTTCATCTCAGCGTTCATCGCCGTCAGCTTCAGCGCGTGATCGCAGGACTCTGAATACAGCTTTCGTCTAGATTTCTTTCCTACCACGGGTGTTTTCAAGGGGCACTCGTTCGCTATCGTCTTGACCTTGGCCCCGTCCCATAAGACACCCCTCCCGCCCAACTAACCCGGGGAGAATATTATGCTGACGATCAAGAAACTCACAAAATCCATGGGAGGCCGCATTCTCTTTGAAGAAGCGGACATGACGATCAACTGGGGAGAGCGTGTTGCTCTCGTGGGAGCAAATGGTGCCGGCAAATCAACCCTGTTTAAAATCATCCTCAAAGAGGAAGAGCAGGACACTGGCACCGTCGATATCGATGAATACGGAATGGTCGGCTACCTCGCACAGGAAGCGGGCGATCCCGGAGAAGCGGTGATTTTAGAAATCGCGATGGGCATCAGCGAAGATCTTAGAAATGCCATGGCCACTCTGCGTGAGGCCGATCCCACAAGCGAAGAATATGGCGCTGCTCAGGACCGCTACGAGGAACTCAATGGTTTCCAGCTTGAGCCCAAGGCTAAGAAAATTCTCGCCGGTCTTGGATACTCTCAGGAAGACTTTAAGCGCCCCGCTAGTATGTTCTCTGGTGGCTGGATCATGCGGGCGCACCTTGCGCGATTACTGGTGGAAGAGCCGGATCTCCTCATGCTGGATGAGCCGACTAACCACTTAGATCTGAACTCCCTGATGTGGTTCCAGAAGTACCTGCAGCAGTATCCTGGGGCCCTCCTCATCATTTCTCACGATCGCGCCTTCATGGATGGCGTTGTCGAAAAGGTCTACGAGATCGATGAGCAGAAGATTAACCCCTATCAGGGGAACTATTCCGCTTACCTCGTCAAAAAAGAAGAGCGCTACGAGCAGCAGTTCAAAGCGTTCCTCAACCAGAAGAAGGAAATCGCTAAAATTCAGGAATTTATCGATCGTTTCCGCTCCGTGGGTTCAAAAGCTTCCCAAGTCCAAAGCCGGGTAAAGATGCTCGAGAAGATGGACCGCCTTCCGAAACCACGAAAGCCACGGAAGAAATTCCATTTCCACTTCCCTCAGCCGCCTCGTAGCACCCAGCGCGTCATTTCCCTAGAAAATGTCGATAAAGCCTATGGAGATAACGTGCTTTATAAGAACCTCGACGTCTTTATTGAACGTGGAGATCGTATCGTTCTCGTGGGGCCGAATGGGGCTGGTAAATCCACTCTCATGAAGATGTTGGCTGGCCTTGAAAAGGGGGACGCCGGGCGTCGCCAGGTCGGCACCACTACTAAGATTGGTTACTTCTCACAGCATCGTGCTGCTACTCTGAACGAAAATAATAGCGTCCTCGAAGAAGTCGTCGATGCCGGCGGTGGTATGCGGGAAAATGAAGCGCGTAGCATTCTCGGCTCCTTCCTCTTTAAGAAAGAAGATGTCGCTAAGCGGGTGGGGGTTCTTTCTGGTGGAGAGAAATCTCGTCTCTCGCTCGTGAAGTTCCTTGTCGATCCTCCAAACCTTCTGCTGATGGATGAGCCGACGACTCACCTCGATCTTACTGCTATCGAAGCGCTCGTTTCCGCGCTCAAGCAATATGAAGGAACGCTCGTTTTCATTTCGCACGATGTGCACTTTATCAAATCGCTCGCCGAGCACACTTGGCACATCGAAGGTGGTGAAGTGAAGAAATACTCCGGTGGCTACGACTACTATCTTCAGAAGTCTGGTGCCTTCGGCGATGACTTCTTCGAATTTTAAGCCTGGAGAATTGCTAGAACTGGGGCTCCTCGGTGACTTTTCGTCACTTTAGAGCCCAGTTTCCTTTCCGACTTTGCTACTGTTCTTTTCGAAAATCATCTGTTTATCATGCGCGATGATTTTTTATCAAAAGTCAAAAGCAGTCTTTCTCACTCTAGGTTTCGCGTCTTGTATGGCGCACGCTGAGACAAAACTTCTCGAATCTGCTAAGATCGTCGCAGATGACCCGTCCTTTGAGGAGTTGATCGATCTCAAGGCATCGATCGAAATTCTTGCGGAAGGCTTTCAGTGGTCGGAAGGCCCCGTCTGGGATCGAAAAAATACGCAACTGCTCTTCTCTGATGTTCCGAAGAATCGTATCCATGCTTGGTCTCAGTCAGCAGGGTTGAGCACTTGGATGGAACCATCCGGATATACAGGGGTAGGGAAATCGAGTGGATCAAATGGCTTACTTTTCGATCAAAAAGGTCGCTTAGTCCTCTGCGAGCATGGTGACCGACGAATCGCCGTTCTCACTGCTCAGGGAGGAAAGAGAACGATCGCTGACGAATGGGAGGGCGGCCGTTTCAATAGCCCTAATGATCTCGTGATCCATTCAGATGGGAGCATCTACATCACCGATCCTCCATATGGACTCAAAGGCCAGGATCAGAACCCCGAGCATCGAGGAGTAAACGGCGTTTATCGTATTTCGAAAGACAAAGAAGTACAGCTTCTGGTCAAAGATCTCAAAAAGCCAAATGGCATCACCCTTTCACCGGATGAAAAGACACTCTATGTGGCTCATTCTGACGCTGAGCGTCCCGTGATCCTATCTTATCCGGTTCGGGAAAACGGTTCCGTGGGTGAGGGGAAAGTGTTTTATGACCTTAGCGAATTTCTCAAAGCAGAGAGAGGATATCCTGATGGCCTCAAAGTCGATGAAAAGGGTAACGTCTGGACCACCGGACCTGGCGGAGTCTATGTCATCAACCCAGATGGAAAACTGTTAGGACGAATCCGCCTGGGAGGGCTGGTGGCGAACCTCTGCTGGGGAAATGAAGGCCACATGCTCTATCTCACTGCTCATAAGAAACTCCTGCGTGTGAAAACAATTGTTCCGGCAGCTCGCTATTGAGATCTGGCGGTCGAATTTTTTGTGTCTACCTGTTCATTCAAGGTGATGAAGTCATACAGCCAACCGATGACAAAGAGCCCTCCGGTGAAGAGGTAGACCAGGCCCGTGAGCCACTTCCCTAAATAAAACCGGTGAATCCCAAACATTCCTAAGAAGGTGTGAAGGAGCCAGGCGATACTGTAGTTCGTCTCGCCGCTCGTGTATTTTTCGTCTGCTTTCCGATCGAGAGAAGGCATTAGAAAAAGATCGATGACCCATCCGATCCCCAGCAGTCCTAGAGTGAAAAAGTAGATTGTCCCCGAAATCTGTCGCCCATAGTAGAAGCGATGAGAGCC
>CALGMJ010000026.1 GCA_937958875.1 uncultured Verrucomicrobiales bacterium
GCCGTCATCGCTGAGGTGATTGATGAGAAAAATCCGACTTATCTTCTCTTTGGTCTCGCACTCATTCTCATCTCGCTCGCTTTCAAAGTCGGAGCCGTCCCGATGCATCTCTGGATCCCTGACGTCTATCAAGGTGCGCCTACCCCAACGACCGCCTTCCTCTCCGTCGCTTCCAAAGCATCCGGATTTGCCATTGCTCTTCGAGTTCTCGAACCCTTCCTCGAAAGCGACATCCTGGCTGATAAAACCATCTTCATTCTTTCCGTTCTCGCAGGAGCGACCGTGATTTTTGGAAACCTCGCCGCCATTCCTCAGACAAACTTCAAACGACTTCTGGCCTATTCCTCTATCGCCAATGCTGGCTTCATTATGATGGCCATGGCTGCTTGGAATAGTGATTCTACCGTCGCTACCACCACGAAAGAGACTGTTGGTTTCTACCTAGGAGTTTATCTTCTCATGACCTTTGCCGCCTTCTTCATTCTTGCTGTAGTGCAACGTGACAAAGGTTCTGACGATATTTCCGCCTTTGAAGGGCTCGGCTCTCGTCACCCAGCGCTCGCCTTTATGACCATGATTGTGATTGGAGCTCTTGCTGGCCTTCCTCTCACCGCTGGATTTTGGGGCAAGTTCTTTGTCTTCCAAGCAGCGGTGAATGCCCAACTTTGGGTTCCCGTCATCCTCGGCTTTATTGGTGTCGCTGCTGGTTTCTATTACTACTTCCAAATCATCCGCTCCATGTATTGGCGTAAGTCTCTCGAAGAAAATCCGGTCAAAGTCCGGCCACTTTCTTTCGGAGTCATTTCCGTCCTTACCTTGATTATCCTAATTCTTGGGATCTTCCCGAAACCATTACTCTGGTTATTGCAGACCTAAGGAAAGGGACTAAAAACAATCATCTCTTTTTGAATGAGAACCTCGACCTTACTGGGTCGAGGTTTTTCATTTTTCCAAAGCAAGATTAGTCATGAGCATTTCTCTACTTCTTTTTTCAATTAGCCTTGTGAGTCACCGAGCCTCTGCCTAGCCTTCAAAAACCGTTGAAGGAGGCTTTTTATCAGCGAAAAAACTAGCATCGTTGGAATCATCCCGGCCCGTTGGGCCTCTTCCCGCTTCCCCGGGAAACCGCTTCATCCTCTTCTGGGAAAACCTCTGTTACAGCACGTCTATGAACGTGCCAGCCAGTGCTCAGAACTAGATGATCTCATCGTCGCGACTGATGACGAACGTATTGCCGAACTTGCTCGTGCTATTGGAGCAAAGATCGCCTTTACTCGTGAAGATCACCCTTCCGGTACTGATCGTATCGCGGAGGCTGCCGAAAGCGCGCCTGAAGCAACTCATGTGCTGAACATTCAAGGAGACGAACCCTTGCTAGACCCGGAGCTCGTTGATCAATTAGCAAGAACACTTCGACAGGATGCCGATCTCCCCATGATCACCGCAGGAAGCCCACTTGAGGATCCAGATCAAATTCAAGATCCCAACGTGGTCAAACTGGTGCTGAACGATCAAGGGAATGCACTTTATTTCTCCCGATCCCCCCTACCATACCGACGCAATGAGACACCCGAACTCGTGACTTACCGTCATCTCGGATTATATGGATATCGGGTTGATTTTCTTCGGCATTTCGTCTCTCTTCCGCCGTCCTTGCTGGAGCAAGCCGAGGGCTTAGAACAACTTCGGGCGCTTGAAAATGGTGCCACCATCAGAGTCTTAATTACCGATCACGATGCGATCGGACTAGACTCTCCAGATCAAATCGCACACATCGAATCCCTTCTCTCACAATCGCACTCATGAAATATATCTTCGTCACCGGAGGCGTGGTCTCCTCCCTCGGCAAAGGCCTCGCTGCCGCCTCTATCGGCACCCTTCTGGAGCATCGTAACCTAAAGGTGCAGCTTCAGAAGTTTGACCCTTATCTGAATGTCGATCCTGGCACGATGTCACCTTACCAACATGGTGAGGTCTATGTGCTCGATGATGGGGCAGAGACTGATTTAGATCTGGGCCACTATGAGCGATTCACCAACTGTACCCTCTCTCAGCTCAATAGCCTGAGTTCAGGACAGGTTTTTGAGAATGTCATCAAAAAGGAACGTCGTGGTGACTACCTGGGTGCAACGGTGCAGTTCATTCCGCATGTGACCGATGCGATCAAAGAGCACATTAAACAGGCCTCTGAAGCAGCCCCTGATACTGATGTCATCATTACCGAAATTGGAGGGACGGTAGGAGATATTGAAGGGCATCTCTTTCTCGAAGCCCTTCGCCAATTTTCTCTCGAAGTCGGCCGGGAAAATGTCTGCTTCATTCATGTGACCCTTCTCCCACTGGTTAAAGCTGCAGGCGAAATTAAGACCAAGCCAACCCAACAATCGGTCGCGAAGCTCCGTGAAATTGGAATTCAACCCGATATTATCATCTGCCGTACCGAGCATGATCTCGACGAAGATAACCGTCGCAAGATTGCCATGTTCTGTAATGTCCCGGTTCCAAATGTAGTGGCCTTCCGTGATGTCAATCACACCATCTACGAATGCCCACTGGATCTCAGGAAAGATAAAATCGACCGCCTCGTCTCAGATTCGCTCGGGCTCGATTCTGACACTCCGGATCTCACCTCATGGCAGGGCTTTGTTGACCGCCTCATCAAACCCACTCACAAGGTCCGTATCGGAGTAGTTGGGAAATATATCGAACTTCAGGACGCCTATAAATCGATCTACGAATCTCTTACCATCGCCGGAGCAGCGCACGACACCAAGGTGAAGCTCATTAAAATCGATGCCGAGGAGGTGGAGAAAAAAGGTGTTTCTGCGATTAGTAAGAAAGTCGATGGCATCCTGATCCCAGGTGGATTTGGGGAACGTGGTGTCGAAGGTAAAATCATTGCCGCCCAACACGCTCGAGAAAAAGGAATCCCGTACTTTGGCATCTGTTTAGGGATGCAGATCGCGACCATCGAATTCGCTCGTAACGTCTGTGGTATCGAGGGAGCGGACTCCACTGAATTTAATAAAGAAGCCAAACACCCCGTCATTTGCCTTCAAGAAGAACAACAAGGTGTTGTCGATAAAGGAGGCTCCATGCGCTTAGGTGATTGTCGCTCCGTTCTCTTCTCAGGAACAAAATCTGCCGAGCTTTATGGTAATTGTACTCACATTCATGAGCGTCACCGTCACCGATACGAATTTAATTCCGACTATCAAGATCAGCTTCAAGAAGCAGGTCTCGTCATTGCGTCTGTTTCCGAAGACCAAGGTCTCGTAGAAATTATCGAGAATCCTGATCATCCTTTCTTTGTGGCTGCACAATTCCACCCAGAATTTAAATCAAAGCCAAATGCCCCACATCCGCTCTTCTCCGGGTTTATTAAGGCTGCCTTAGACCACCGTCTCTCATGAGTGCCGGCTGCCTCATCGTCGGGATCAAAGGACCCGAACTCACTCCTGAAGAAGCACAATTTTTCCGCGAGGTGCAACCTGCAGGTTACATCCTCTTCTCGCGAAATCTCATTGATCCAGTTCAGATCCGAGCACTGACGGACTCCCTTCGAGAACTCTCCGAGATTGAACCTTTCATCTCTATCGACCAAGAAGGTGGACGTGTCTGGCGAACTCGAGAACTGGGCAGCGCCCCACCAGACGCTGCTACTTTTGCGGATAAGGGAACCTTTCTACAGATTTCCCGCTTTGGTGCTCTCACCGGACAAATTCTAGAACTACTCGGGATCAATTTTAACTTCGCTCCGGTCTTAGATCTTGATCACCACCCAGATCAAAACAACGGGCTCCGTGGCCGTTGTTGGGGAGCGGATTCCCAAAGCGTCATTGATAAAGCAGGTCTTTTCAACCGCTGGATGCGCAAAAATGGCGTCCTTGGCTGTGGAAAACATTTCCCAACAAATGGGCTCGCTCTCAACGACCCTCATCACGAGTTACCCGTCGCTGAAATTAGCCGAGAAGATCTCCTCAAGGAAGACCTCCTCCCATACACGGCCTTAATGCCTGAACTTGATGGCATCATGGCCTGTCACCTTAATTTCCCAAAAATCGATCCAGATTTTCCAGCATCACTTTCTAAAAAGATTTTAACTGGCCTTCTGCGCGATCAGCTAGGCTATGAAGGTCTCATCCTGACTGATGACCTTGATATGGGGGCTATCGTCAATCACTACGGCCGCGGGCCAGATCTCAAACTCGCGATCGAGGCAGGAGCGGACCTCGCCCTTATCTGCCATGAGACCGACACCATTCCTACGGCTCTCAAAGAGCTAGAAACGATCTCCTCTTGGACTCTCGATGACGCTCAAAAAAGGATTCTTAAAGTCCGTCGTCGACTAAAAGAACCGCCCATCTTTTCCGAGAAAGCTTGGAACGATATCAACGATAAGCTGACTGAACTCACCCAGGAATTGATCGGGCAAGATCGCTTCGATCCCGAAAGGCCCAGTCAAAGCCCGGTGGAAGATTATTAGCCGACACACTTTCCTAACAAACTCCGACTCGGATATAATTTGAAATGAAGTCTTTCGAGCGGCGAGGACTTGCTAAGATGGTTCTCAGTTTTGGTTTGCTAGCAACCTTGAGGTGAGACATCGGCTATGCGTTTGCCAGCCTCCACCAAAACGGCCCGCTCATTTCGAGTGGGCCGCCTTGCTTTAAAAGGAGTTCAATTTTTAATCTTTGTTCGCTCAGGCGACTGTTTCTTCAGCTACCAGAGCTGGCTCCTTCGAGCTAACCTTACGGTTCACGAACCAGGCTACGACGCCGATCACGATGGCAACTAGCTCGATGAGGTAGAAATACCAAATCACTTCCCCGCCTTTGATGAAGCCATAGGAGTGTAGGCCGACTTCGAGCATGTTCACGTGCCACCAAGAGAAGGCTACAACCATTCCCATGAAGATAGAGGCGAGATGAATGCCCCAATCAGAAATGTAACCTGCTAGTCGGGCGTGCAAGATGATGAGCGTCCACAACACAATGAGGAGCGCTCCATTTTCTTTCGGATCCCAGCCCCAAAAACGCCCCCAGGAATCATTAGCCCAGATCCCACCAAGAACAGTTCCGACGAGCGAAAACAAGAGGGTGAAGCAAACGATTCCGTAAACCGCTCTCGTCATGAAGCGCTGAAACTTTTTATTATCTTCCACCACGCCCGCGAGACGCAGGTGCACGTAGATGTGAGAGACGAAACATGCGACGAGACCGCCAGCGTATCCCAAGGTGACCGTGACGACATGAGTGGCCAGCCAGTAGTTCGAGTTCAGCACCGCTACCAGAGGGTCCATGTGATCTGATGCTTTCCCGAATTCATAACGGAATGAGAGGAAAATCCCAGCAATCCCCAATCCACAAGCGACGGCTAAGAGCAACCTTCTACGAGTCACAAGTTCCCCCAAACCAAGCAGCAGAACGGCTCCCGCAGTGATGAATGGAATGGTGTCGTAAAGATTCCCCACTGGAGGACGTCCCATGATGTATGAACGCTGGAAAATCCCCCAGGCAAGGTAGCAAAAGGCAATAATCGCGACGACAGCGGTCGCACGATAGGTGATGACCCCAAATTTCGATGCCGGACTAAACCAGCTCAGCGCACTAATCACGAAGGCGAGAATGAAAAAGACGAGAGCGTTTTTGAAGTAGTTCGCTTCGTAGTACGAAACTTCCTTTTTAATAGAATCCTTAGAAGTTTCTTCCGGTAAATTCGCCGAGACAAAGGTCTCCCAAACTTTCAGAGTGGCTAGAAATTCGGCAGAATTCACCTCTTCGCGAGCGATGTCTTCGAAGATTTTAATTTCTCCTGCTACTCGCTCCCAGTCCCCTTGGCGATCTTTCAAAAGAATGGCTAGTTGACCACCCGGTGAATGCCATTCCTCCTCATCTTTTTTCAGAGGCGGTAGAAGTGCGGAAGGAGTGCCAAGTGATTGCCCGTAAAAATTGACCTGTCTTAAAATCGTTTCGATATGAGCTGGCAATTCATCTGTTCCCTCTTCACGGAGTTTGATTACGGTATTCACCACCTCAGGATAGACCCCAACCCAGGTGCTAAGACGAGATGCAAGGTCTTTACTGAGATGAGCCGGTAATTCTTCCTCTTTACCGATATCGACCCCGTCACGAGCGAATGCCAATGTGGAGCGTAGAGACATGTAGCTTGTCATCTGCCGAGCGAGTTCGATGACCTGCTTTTCTTGAATATCGAGCGAATCTTCGCCAGAGGCTTCTGCCTTCTTGCCAGCTTCGGTCGAACGGCGTCCGATTTCATTATAGGCAGGCTCGACTTCTTTAAAACTTAACCGTGCCCTACGCTTTTCAGTCTTCACCCCTAAGGCATTGAGCAGATCGGCATTATCGACTCGGAAAGTTGGTAACTGATCCGCGAGTTCAGGGCGAAAATAAAGATCTAACAGCCATTCAGTCGGTCCGATTTTAATGGTCTCCCCACCAGTTTTAATGGGCATTTTCAGAGCCCCAAAGAGACGGAGCATCTGAAAGCGAGCGTAACTAGAGAGTGGTTTAATCCGACCTCCGTCTTGCACAGGAATGACCTTGGCCTCGGCAATGATCTCCTCAGACCAGCGTTGATATTCGGGGACTTCGCGGGCTTCTGTTTTCTGATAGCTTCCCTTGATAGTCCAGGCGACAATGGCGAACTGGATCATGAGAAAGACGATCACTAGGATCCAGCGGATCGATTTTTTATTCATGCGACTGGTTTTGAAGATTTACGCGTCGAGTTCCCGACATATTTGAAGAGCATGAGCCCGAAGTGGAGAAGGAGTCAGAAGGTGGCAGCGTAGAGAGCGTACTCAGGCCACTTATCGGCGGGGTTTTTCACGATGGCAAAACCGCTCCGGTTAGGACCACCTGACTCAGGAGCAATCCAACTAGCTTGAAATAAGGTAAAGCCTCCATGACGCATGGGTTCATTCATGATGATCTCGTAAGACTCGCGGTTTTCACCATCGATTTTCACGACATCGCTCTGAAACCAACGTGGTTTACG
>CALGMJ010000027.1 GCA_937958875.1 uncultured Verrucomicrobiales bacterium
AGATCCTTTACGTTATCCATGGGCTGCTCGGCATCGAGCTTGAAGAGAATCCAGCCGATGTGGGCCCAGAAGAAGCCCTTTGAGATATCGTAAGGATCTTCATCGTGATCAGTATGTTTATGATGACGGCGATGATCAGAGGCCCAGTGAAGAACGGAATTCTCAAAAGCACATGCTCCAAAAATGAGCGTAAAAAGACGCACTGGCCACTTGGCCTTAAAGGAGAGGTGAGAAAAAAGACGGTGATAGCCGAGTGTAATGCTGATTCCGGTGGAAACGACATAGAAGGCGAAGAGACTCCACATCAGAGTGGAAACGTCATTCTGCCAGATAAAAATAGGGGCCGCAATTGCTCCGAGCGTAGTAATCACGAAAAGGAACGAGGTATTAACCCAGTTCACACGGTGGAATGGAATACGAAGATTCATAATTTCTGTATTTCTACTCACAAATAAACGCCAATGAAGTGCCAGATATTCGTGAGGGCTGGAGACTAACTCTCATTTTGAGAATTCCTAGTGCGAAATGACAGGTCTTTTGGCGCTCAGTTGCCATGATGAACACCAATTTTCACCTCCTTACTACTCGCGCTCCTTTCGGTTTTGACGACTTACTCAGAGCAGATAGCCTCGACAAATGCTGGTTCTTCTCCCTGCCATTGTGGCGCTAGTTCTTATTTTATGGACTCGCCAGGCTGCTATTTCACTTGCTGCAGCGGTGGTGACAGGGGTGCTTTTAATTCACGAATTTGCTCTTTCACCTTCTCTGCGGGCCCTCTTTGAAACGCACTTGTTCCCTATTTTCCAAAGCCCTTGGACTATTAGTGCGATTGTGTTCACCCTTACTTTAGGCGCTTTTGCCACTCTTTTAGAGCAAGGAGGCGGCTTTCGCGTAATTTTACAGCGCTTCATCACTACTGAAAACAAGGACCACTCTCAAAAGCGTCTTCTTTTTGGGGTCTACGGACTCGGCTTGCTTTGCTTTTTCGACGGCCTAGCCAATGCCGTTCTCCTAGGACGCGTTGCGAGGCCCCTTGCTGACTCCTTAAGGATTTCTCGCCAGTTCCTTGCCTACCTCATCGATTCCACCTCCGCCTGCGTGGCTTGTGTTGCTTTTATTTCTACTTGGATCGCGACCCAGCTCTCACTCATCGGAGAAGGCGTGAAAGAGTCAACGATCGTTCAATCCCCCACCGAACTCTTCTTTGCCTCGATCCCAGCAAACCCATATTGTCTCCTGACTCTCATTCTTATCCCTCTCGTGATTATGAGATCCTGGCACCTGGGCCCGATGAAAAAGGCGAAACCCATCGAACTGGAAAGCGATTTTCGTTCAGAAGAATCGATCAATGATAAAGCCCACGCTCGCACTGCCCTCATTCCTCTCGCCGCACTCGTGATCTCTCTTCCCGGTCTTATTTATCTCTGGCAGGACGGTGAGACTTGGTCTTGGAAAAATGCCTTTTCTTCAAATGGAGTCCCTTATGCCATGACCGCAGCTGGTCTGGTGGCACTGGCAGTCGCAGCCCTCCTCTTTCCAAAATCAAAGCGCTCAGAAATACCCAAACACATGATTGATGGAGCCGCCAGCTTACTCCCCGCTCTCGTCATCCTGATTTTTGCCTGGGCTCTGGGCAGCGTCTTCAAGGAACTGGGCACCGCGAAAATGCTTTCTCAGCTTCTCGGAAATTCCGTCTCTATCAATCTACTCCCTCTCGCCATTTTTCTCCTCGGTGCCATGACTAGTTTTTTGACTGGGACCTCCTGGGGAACGATGGGGCTGCTCATGCCGATTGTGGTGCCACTCGCGATCAATCTAGGTGCTGATGCCAGCACCCTGCCCCTCGTCATTGGAGCCGTTTTTGGTGGAGCAGTCTTTGGTGATCACTGCAGCCCATTTTCGGATACCACTATTGTGTCTGCACTCGCCGCCGGGTGTTCGCCCAGCTCTCATGTCGCGACTCAGCTGCCCTATGCAGGCATCGCAGCAGCCTTTGCGAGCTTGGCCTATCTTTTGATGGCCTTTTCAATTCCAGCAGCAGCAGCCACCGGAATCGCAGCCATCGGGATGGGAGCGCTAGTTCTTACCCGCCCACCACAGGCTCATTCATAACTAGCCCGCGAGATCTCCAATGCTCCCGAAGCCAGGCTCGAAAAGCCTTCGGTAAGTCCGGGTCGCTGAGCTATCTGTCATCGCGGCGAGAAAATCACACACCAGACGAGCTCTGGCACGCTCATCGGTAACTTGTGCAATCTCAGCCGCATCTGCTTCAGGTAAAAAGTGAAAGGTCTGCCCATCGATCGACTCTCCTTTTACATAACTTTTTTCCAGCACCTCCCAGAGATGCCTCAGCATGAGACTGCCCTTGTGCTCCAGCTGCTTTAACTGCGGAGAAAGGAAGACCATTTCATAAGCCAGCTTTTTAAAGACTTCACTCGCCTCACGCACACTCTCATCCACCACTAATCTCATCGCATAGCGGTTCGATGTCTCGCTCAGAAAATTAACATCCTTTTCTAATCGCGTAGCCCGCACATAACGCCCGATTCGACTGCCCACAAAGGGCTCGATCCGTCCGCCCCGGATGGCACTCAGAAGCTTAGTCACTTCTTCACTTTCGATATTATTCTGCTCAGCCCAAAATTCGATTTTTTCGATCGTTAAAAATCCTGCCCTCACACTATCAGCCAGATCATTGAGTGAATATGCAGTATCATCCGCCCAGTCCATGACTTGGCATTCGATCGATTTAAATGAATCTCGTACTTCCCCAGGAATCAATTCAGGAGGAAAATCATGCTCCCCCATCGCCCAGCTCAGCCGACTGACTTGTTCATCGTAGAGAAAATGATTTTTAGGTAATTTGCCTTTCACCTGCTTCAGCTCACTCCAGAGTGATTTATATTTTAGCACTCCATCTGCGAAAGCACGGGTCGGGTCCATCCCCGTTCGGCTTTGGGAGAAAATCCGGTCCGTCAGTAGCCGTAGGGTCTGCGCGTTTCCCTCGAAGCCACCATACTCTGCCATGAAATGATTGAGCGACCTCTCCCCAGCATGACCAAAGGGTGGGTGCCCCAGATCATGTGATAAGCAGATTGCCTCCACTAAGTCCTCATCGAGATAAAAATCATCCCCTAACAAATCAGAATCATGCTTCAACCAATGGCAAATCGATTTCCCTACCTGGGCAACCTCCAGAGAATGAGTCAACCGAGTGCGATAGAAATCATACTCACCACTCCAGAAAACCTGCGTCTTGCTCTGCATGCGCCGAAATGCCGGCGTATGTAAAACTCGATCCCGATCGAGCTGAAATGGTGACCGATAGTCGTTCTCATCGACAAATCCTGATTCCCTCTCGATATCGAACGACCCGTAAAACCGATTTTGCACGGACTTCGATTACCAAACAGATTCGAGAGAGACCAGCCTCATCGATGAAGGGTCATGGCAGAGCCTAAAACTCAAACTCCTCCGCAACGTAGCTCCAGATTTCGCCCAGCGTCGGATGGTAGGACGGTATTTTAATAAATTCATCCACCGTCAGCTTCTGGTGCAGAGCTACCATCATGGTGTGTGCATAGTCGATGACATGCGGTCCCATGCCAGAAGCACCAAGAAGACGACGACTCTGACGGTCAGCCACGAGCATCACGAGACCATGTTTTTCACCCACAATCTCTCCTTTTCCTTGATCATCAAAGGGATAATCTGCGGTCACTACCTCATAGCCTCGCTCACGCGCTTCCTCCGCAGTGAAGCCGACCTGGACTACTTCTGGATCAGTAAAAATCCCGAAGATTTTGAGATCCTCATCCCAAGTTTCACTCAAGGCATTACCCGAAATCTGCCGAGCCACATTGACCCCAGCAGCTTCACCCTGCATCACAGCGAGATGCACCACCGCGAGCGGGCTCGCACAATCACCCACCGCAAAGATGTGCGGAACCGAAGTCTGACAATAAGCATCGATTTCAAGGCGCCGGATATCGGAGGGAAAGCCAGCGTTCTCTAACGCAAGTCCACGCAAGGCTGGTTGCCGTCCTGTAGCCATCACGAGGGATTCACTGCTCAGAACCGTGCCATCAGCAAGGGTAAGAGAAAATTCCGAACCATCGTGGTTCACCCGCTGAAGTCCATTTTCAAAAACGAGATCGATCCCGAGATCTGCACAGCGTTTTTCCATCGCGGCGGACACTTCAGGCTCGACCGATGAGATCAACGGGCGACTCCGGGAAATAATGGTCACCTTTGATCCCAGTCCCTGAAATAAATGAGCAGACTCCATCCCGACCGCCCCCGTCCCGACCACGACCACCCGCGCCGGCACCGAAGGCATTTCCACAATCTCATCACTGGTCCAAAAAGGAGTTTCTGACAAACCTTCGATAGGCGGCACTTTCTCATAAGACCCGGTGGCAATGACAAAGCTCTTCGCTCGGATCACCTGCCCAGCCACCGTAATCCGGTGCTGATCCAGAAAAGAGGCTTCCCCTTTTACTAACTCGAATTCCCCCTTGGTCAGACCTTTGACCCGCCATTCCTGAAAGCCACTGACCAAACGAGATTTACGCTCCCGAAGCGCGTCCAGATTGAGAACGGGCTTCTCCACTTCAATACCAAATTCTTCCGCTTCCTCGATCGCCCGCATCCGATTCGACGTTTCTAAGAGAGCCTTGGTCGGCATACATCCTCTTAAAATGCAAAGCCCTCCCAACTCCTTGGCCTTTTCCACCACCACCACGCTGAGTCCTTCAGCGACGGCTTTTTTAGCAGCAGCGTATCCACCACTTCCTCCTCCGATGACTACGAGATCGACATTCTTTTCCTCTGACATGAAGACAATCGAGCATGTCCCGGAAAGTTTTCCATATAAAACTGTGTCTCAACGTTCCAGAGCCTTCAGTGAAACGTCCGATCGAGAACCATTCATTCGCTGAAGAGTGCCTTTCCAGAAGCTCAAGTCACCCTTGGTCTCTGTCTCCAGAAAAGCTCGTTCAAGCCCCCCTTTCTGATTCCGTATTTCCAACAAGAGAAAATCAGGTAACGGCTGCTCCGCCCTTAATGAGAATCCCAGAGATTGACTCGACCCCATTCCCTTCCCACTCAGAGACCACGCAAATTCGACCTCAGCAGACCGCTCCCCATCATCGTAGAGATAAGTCTCATCTCGATCATCCTGAGCTTCGGGAAGCTTCCGCTGTAAAATGAGCTTCACCTCAGAAGACATTTCTCCAAGCCAAGTCTCATCTGCAACTGCTTCCGGAAATAATGAAATACTCCCCCAGGCAAAAGGCGTCCCACTTTCCCAAAGGCTGAGAAGAAATTGATCTTCCTGGTATGCTCTCCCGTAAACCTGAATCTGCTTCCCTGACTGAAGAACAAAAAACGTTCCTCGAAGAAAATCGCGTTCACAGAACTCCAGCGCAGACACCCCGGTCTCCTCGCCCAGCTGCGTAATATAAGTACGAGATTCGCCAGATTTTTTACGAGCCTTCACTTCATTTACAATTTCCGTATGAGTTACGACCTCCCCATCTTTAAGCTTGAAGGAATTCCGTAAGCGCTCAGTAGAAAAAAGATCTAAGTTTCGCATCTTTCGCCGGACTCTTTTATCCAGCGAAGCTTCGACCGAAATCGGAGCAGTGAGTTCGCCCCGGACAATCAGCGCTGAATCCTCTTTCTTTAAATTGGTCAAAAGACTCTGAAAACTCCCTTTTTCTTCCAGCAGTCCAGCAGCCAAGCGCTCCGACATAGACGCATTCTTTACAAATGATGCCGGAGGGGCATAGGCAAACAATGAGGACTGGACAGGAGGAATCTGCTCTGCTGACAACGCCTGCGCGAGAGCACGGCTACTATCTAAAATAATCATCCTTTCCGGGACTTTCGCCTCTTGCATCCGATTCATGACCCTTTTCAACGGAAGCGAATAAATGGGTAAAAATTCTGGGCGCAATGATGAGACGGGTTCCGGGAAAAGATACATTTCACCTGCATGCGCAGTCACGGGCCCAATAAAATAAACGAGCGCCGTCTGAGTCCGCTGACGGAGCAGACGGTAAAACTGATCAACAATAGCCCGGGCCTTCTCTGCGCCTGGATTATTGATCGCATAGACATTGAAACCTCTCGCCTCAAGAGAGTCCGTCACCTGACCCACCTCTCCTGCCGACTGTTCTCCTACCGAGATGATCAGTGCCGCTCTCGTCTGCCCGAAGACGGGTGAAAGAAAGAGCAAGAGTAGGAATAAAAATGAAAGCCTCATCATCATCTTGTTTTTTAATTCGCGATCGCGCGCCACCGGATCTGACGAATTTCGGCTTCCGTCTGCCAGGCTGCAACCCCCATCGGAAGGCAGGCTTCGATAGGTCCTGGACGTAGAGATAAGGTTTTCCCTTCAGTATTCAAATCAATGATGAGTTGATCATCGAGAGACACCTTCACCGTGTCTCGATCAACAACTAAGCGCACCTGATACCATCGCTTGTCTTCAAAAATAAAATCGAGAGAAGTTTCATTTTCTGAGGCATCTTCCCCATCGATTGAAGAGAGCCCAACCACCGAGCCACCCCAGCCACCTAAAATCAAAGTAAGATGACTTTCATCAATCGGGAAAGTGAGCCCACAGAAGAAGTCACTTCCCGAAAGTCGTCGTGCCTCCAGCTCTAACACATAGGAAGAGGAAGGAAATTCGCCAAGATAACGAGCCCCGGTCAGCTCTACCCCGAGATCCAAGTGCAGGGTTCCATCAGCATGCTGAACCGAGCCCTCTCCCCCAAAAGAGATCGTCTCCCATTTCGAAGGATCTGGATCTTGCCAAACCTCGCTCTGCTGACAGTCACAGGATGAGAAAACACACCCGAGCACAGCGAGTAGAAGGATTCTAACATTCATCATCATGATTCTCTACCGCCAGTTGTGTTTAGGATAACGCCCCGCGAGGTCCTTTTTCATCTGTGAAAAACCAGTGGCCCAGAAATTCGGCAAATCAGAGGTGACCTGCCACGGGCGTTGATTGGGAGCTAAAATCTTAACTACAAGAGCATGGTCCTGCGCAATCGTTGGCGTTTGTTCGACATCATAGAGACGCTGTACTTTCTCTTCGATCCAGGGTGACTCTCCCTGCTTGTAATGAACCCGTGAATTGGTGCCATTACTCAGCGTAATTTTCTCCGGAGCAAAGGCTTTCAAAGCCTCGCTCTGCGGGCCTGAGAGCCATTGATTCAGCGCAGGCCATGGATCTCTATTTTTCACCTCTTTATAAGTCAAAG
>CALGMJ010000028.1 GCA_937958875.1 uncultured Verrucomicrobiales bacterium
GGAGTTGGATTAATCTCTGTTCTTCTTTGTCCTCACACGCAGGTAAGGCAACCAAAGATAGCGACAACAGAGCCGTCTTTGTTATCTTTGCTTTCGCAAGCATCTTCGCCAACAGTGCTCACATCACCCCGATTTGTCAATTATTGGTACTAACCTGAATCGTAGAGATTGACACAAAGTAAAGTAGTCCGATGCTAGACACATGAATTGGGACATACAATTCCTTGAGCTATTTCGCCGTTGCCTGAAAAATTACCAAGATGGCAATGAAAATTACGAAACCTACTACAGTGAGCAGGATCTGACTTTTTTAAGCAGTATCGGCTACAAGCCCCGAGAACTCTTTGATTTCATCGAAGATCTTGGTGACGGAGGTGATCCAGCAGAATCCACCGCCCTACTAGTCGCCGCCGTGAGGAGAGATTACCTCTTGGTGATCCAGAATGGGCAACTCAGCCCCAAAGAGATTTCACAAAAAGACATCCCCAGCCGAGAAGACTCTATTCTGGAAATGCCCTATCTCCCAAGACTCATTGCTAAAGCAGAAGCAAAGCTGCGTGGTGAGCTACATCCAGATTTAATGTATTGCTGTGGGGGAGATAGGAGATTCCTCAGAGATCATGGTAATATCCATCCTGCAGATTTTTTACGCCAAATCTGGTCCGCTGACGGAGATCACCAAAAAGTCGCTCTCTACGTCAAAGAATCGACAGCCTCTTAAGCTCCTGCCACTATTTCGATCTTATGAGTAAGTATGCCGGCGAGGAAATCCTCGTCATTCCTCGACCACTTTTTGACCAACTTGGTTCCTTCCAAGGTATCGAGACTGATATTTTTCGCTACCTAGAGGCGGTCTTAGATCCAGCTAATAATTTTTTCATGGATCGAGGCCTCGCGGAAGATGACCCCACTCATAAACAAATCATTCCCTACTCACTCTTTCGTTTTGAAGATCGATATCTTCATTACTATCGTGGAAAAAGTGGTGGAGAAAGTCGGCTCCATGCCAAGGGCTCAATCGGAATTGGAGGGCATATTAATCCCATTGATGAAAGGTCAGATCCGCTAGGTAGAGAAACCTATCTCGCTGGCGTCGAACGCGAAGTGCAGGAGGAGCTGAAAATCGATGGCGGCCATAAAAATAAAATGGTCGCCCTCTTGAACGATGATCGAGACGATGTCGGTAAAGTTCACCTTGGTGTTGTTCACATTTTCGAATTAGAGACTGACCAAGTCTTTTCTGGAGAGGATTCTCAGGCTGACCTAAGCTTCAAAACCGTGGCAGAACTTAAAGGCGAACTCTATGAAAGCCTCGAGTCATGGTCACAATTTTGCGTCGACCGCCTTCTTTAAGAATCGAAACTCAGTAAGGAGAGCGCAATTCCCATGCGCTCCACCCTTACCTCTCACACCTCTGACTCTTAAAAGCTAACTCCTCAGATGAAGGACGGGGTAAGCGTTCTCATTCTTGGTGTATCTCACGATACTTGATGGCTTCAACGCCAACAGCAGCCACCGTACCCAGAATCATTTCTTCACTGGCTGTTCTCGGAATCTGGGCGGCAGGACGAGTTAATCCGAGAATGAGCTGACCGTAAGGCTGCGCTCCGCCAACATGTGTTAGAAGCTTCATCGAAATATGTGCCGCATCCAGAGAAGGAAAAACGAGTACGTCGGCCGCATTTTTACGCTCTTGATCTGGTAACTTAACTTCTGCAGCACTGGCATCCAGTGCGACATCAGCCTGAATTTCACCATCAATCTCCAATTCTAAAGCCGATGTCTTTTCTCGTGCCAGCGCAGTTGCAGCCTGCACTTTCTGAACAGATGGTCCACCTGAGGACCCCATTGTCGAGTGACTCAGCAGTGCAACCCTGACGCGGCGCCCAAGAATGTGACGTGCCAACTGACCAGTCGCAGTCGCGATCGAGGCTAGCTCTTCCACATTTGGGTCGATATTCATATTCGTATCAGACAAGAACAATAGACCATCATGCCCAAAATGCCGAAGATTCTCTGACACTAAAACAGTGGAAGAAAATACATGAGGCACATTTTCATCAGGCTTAATTAAATGCAGCAAAGGTCGAAAAACACCTGAGGGCGGATTTTGATTCCCTCCCACATAGCCATCTGCATGCCCATACTGCAGCATCATAGCGGCGAAGTAATGAGGATTTGATAACATCTCGACTACGTCTGTCCCCTGATTCCCTTTATATTTTTCGATCCGTTCAAGGCGCTCACAAAACAAAGGGAAATCCGATGACTTTACCGGATCAATGACTCGCACGAGCTCCATGCCGATCTCATTGGCCTTCGCTAACGCATGAATTCTTTTCCGATCTCCCAAGAGGATCGGAATCCCAATCTCTAGTTCAACCATCTTCTCAGCCACGCGTAAAATACGAGCATCTTCACCTACCGGGAAAACGATCCTTTTAGGGTGGCGCTTTAAAATGTCAAAAAGTGGCTGAGTAAAACGATTGGGAGCGGGGAAAACGGGGCCGGAATGAGACATGATAGAGAAGACGTTCAAGCGTTGCGCCTAAAGAAGAACCTAGTATGACATTTTCATGGCGACAACGTCAAAGCTCACTCTTCCTGCAGATTACCACACTCACACCCCTCTTTGTCTGCATGCTGAGGGGGAACCCGAAGAATACATTGATGCCGCCATCGCAGCAGGAGTGAGCGAATACGGAATCTCGGACCACGCCCCTCAATCTCCAGAGCCCTTTGATGACTGGCGAATGCTTGAAAGTGACCTCCCTACCTATTTTGACTGGATTCAACGTGCAAAAGATCACGCAGGCGGACGACTAAAGATACGCGCCGGCCTTGAATGCGATTGGTTTCCAGGCTGCCATCAATGGATCAATCACCTCGCTGATCTATACGATTGGGACTACCTCATCGGCTCCATTCACTATCTTGGAGATCAATGGGATTTCGATAATCCTAAGTGGCTTGGCCGCTGGGCTGAAACCGATGTCGACGAGATTTGGACCCAGTATTGGAATGAATACACCGCTATGGCAAAATCCGGCATCTTTGATTTCCTAGGTCACCCTGATCTCATCAAAAAATTTGCCTATACCCCGAAAGGCGATCTTCGTCGATTTTATGATCCTACCATCGAAGCACTCGTAGAAGCAAAAGGCGCCATCGAACTCAACACCGCCGGCTTCCACAAACCCTGTGCAGAGCAATACCCTTCTGCCGAATTTCTCAAACTCGCCGCTCAAGCTAAAATCCCCATCACCCTCTCTTCCGATGCGCACCACCCCTCTGAGGTAGCGAGGGATTTCCAAAGAGGAATCGCCCTATTAAAAGAGGCTGGTTTTCAAGAGACTTGCCTCTTCGAGAAGAGATCAAGAAAACTCCAAAAATTGAACTACTAGCTTAACCCAAACCTCTGAACTAAGGGCGGCCCAAGCACTGAAGGGGTGCACCATTTTTTTGCCGTTGTTCCGATCATGACTCTCTCTCATGGCTTTGCCATCAAAGGCAGCGACCTCCCGTGAGACGGATTCGCACAGGTGGCTGATCCAATCCACAAAAGCGGCGGGGAATCAGACTCTCAGCGATTCAATCAGACCGCTCTTATAGGGTTCGGGATACTGAGATCTCCAAAGATGACTTAAATGATACCTAGCCGGAAAGCTGGCTAAGATTTCAAGACGCTTTTCCATTTCTTCATGAAGTTAATTCTTCTCTTACTCATCACGTAGCGAGAAGAAGATGGATTCTTCATTGAACGATCATACCCCCACATGAACAAATTAATATGGAACAACAAACGGACGCTCCGCCCACTCATCGGTGGAATCATCGCCATAAGCTCACTGGCAGACGCAGCTATTACGGTAGACTTCGCCGAGTTCAATGATGCAGGCACCACAAAAACAAGGGTGAGCGTCGCTGGCTGGATCGACGTCAGCGGCTTGACTGAACTCGGACAGGTCAACCGCACCCATAGCGCCCCCTTCCCTGTCATTATGATGGACGGCTTTACGGCGGCTATCGACCCAGGCCCGGACCACACTCTTAGCACCATCGCGACCTCAAATTACCGGGGCGCGGTCTATAATATGGAGACGATCAATAATAGTGGCGGCTTCATCATGGGAACGGCTATTGATGATCTTAAAGACCTTCCCTTTGTCTGCATGAGCGCCGATGTCAATATTCTCGACGTCATGGTCTCTGATATCCTCCTAAGCCCAAACTCGACAGTTTACGAGGTGGTCCTAGATGGCGACTTCGCGAGCCTAGACATGATCGATGGATCCTCATCGACAGCCAGCTGGACGAATGCCTCTGGCCCCGAAAGTATCTCTTTCCGAGTTGGCAGCGCCATTACCGCGGTCCCCGAACCATCCACCTTCGCCCTCATGCTTCCGGCGCTTGGCTTTATTTTTAAGAAACGCCGAGCCCAATCTTGATCCTGATTTAAGAGAGATCTTTCATCAATGCAACGTCCCCTGCAAAAATGAAAGAAGCCTCGTCCGTTCTCACGGGCGAGGCTTTTTCGTAAATCAGAAAAGAAGAAACTTACTTCTTCTTAGCAGCCTTCTTGGCAGCCTTTTCCTCAAGCACCGCCTGAGCAGCCGCAAGGCGAGCTACTGGGATGCGGAATGGAGAACAGGAAACGTAGTTGAGGCCAGTTCTGTGGAAGAACTTAACAGACTCAGGGTCTCCACCGTGCTCACCACAGATACCAATCTTGAGACGCTTCTTAGTCTCGCGACCTTTCTCAACACCGATCTCAACAAGCTGGCCCACGCCCTCTTGATCAAGAGCAGCGAATGGGTTGTTGTTCAGAACTTCAGCGTCCTGATATGTCGGAAGGAAGCTAGAGGAATCATCACGACTTAAGCCAAGACCTGTCTGAGTAAGATCATTGGTTCCGAAGGAGAAGAACTCAGCGTGCTCAGCGACTTTATCAGCCGTAAGAGCAGCACGAGGAATCTCGATCATGGTTCCGACGGTGTACTTCAGCTCAGACTTTTTAAGACCATACTTAGCACGAACGCCTTCAGCGGCTTCGTCGATCACTTGCTTCTGGAGCTCAAGCTCACGAGCGTAGGAAACGAGTGGGACCATGATTTCAGGAAGAACAGCTTTGCCTTCTTTCTGAACTTCAGCAGCAGCCTCAAGGATCGCCTCGACCTGAGCCGCAGTGATCGCTGGGTAAGAAATCCCAAGACGGCAACCACGGTGACCAAGCATTGGGTTCTCTTCGTGAAGAGAGTTGATACGCTTAGTAATGGCAGCTGCACTCATGCCGATCTTCTTGGAAAGATCCTTCTTCTGACCAGCATCCATGGTGCCGATGAATTCGTGAAGTGGTGGATCAAGGAGACGGATGGTCGCAGGGCGTCCATCAAGTGATTTGAAGATCGCCTTGAAGTCCTTCTTCTGGAACTGCTTAATTTTCTTAAGAGCCTTAGCCCGACCTGCATCATCGTCAGCAAGAATCATCTCACGAACGGCGTCGATGCGGTTGCCCTCGAAGAACATGTGCTCAGAACGAGTGAGGCCGATGCCCTCAGCACCGAACTTGATCGCCTGCTCAACCTGCTCTGGAGTATCAGAGTTTGTGCGGACACCGAGCTTACGCAGCTTATCAGTCCACTCCATGAGTTCCATGAACTTCTTGTAAGTGTCAGAGCGTTTGGCAGCAGCTTTGTTCTCGATGAGACCCTGAATCACCTGTGAAGGAGAGGTCTTAATTTCATCAGCGTAAACGTCACCGGTGAATCCGTTGAGGGAAAGGAAGTCACCTTCCTTCAGCTTCACGCCGTTTCCTTCAAGAGTTTTCTTACCATAGTCGATGGCCATGCCGTGAGCACCGCAAACGCAGATCTTACCCATCTGACGAGCAACAAGAGCAGCGTGTGAGGAAGCTCCACCTTCAGTGGTGAGGATTCCTTCTGCAGCAATCATACCACGAAGATCTTCTGGAGAGGTCGAACGACGAACGAGGATGACTTTCTTACCCTTCGCTTCAGCGGCTACAGCGGACTCCCAAGAGAAATAAATCTCACCAGAAGCAGCACCAGGACCAGCAGGAAGGCCGGAGCCCATTTTCTTCGCCTTCTTCTCCGCAGCAGCATCGAAGATCGGAGCAAGAAGGTGGCTGAGATCGTCAGCAGGAATACGACGGATCGCTTCTTCCTTAGTGATGAGCTTCTCCTTCACCATATCGAGAGCGATGTTCACGGCGGCAAAACCGGTGCGCTTCCCGTTACGGGTCTGAAGCATCCAGAGTTTTCCTGCCTCGATGGTAAACTCAACGTCCTGCACATCTTTGAAGTGCTTCTCAAGTTTCTTACGGACCTGCTGAAGTTCTTTGTATGACTTCGGAAGATCTTTCTCCATCTGCTTCACCTGCTTTGGAGTACGAACACCGGCAACGACGTCCTCACCCTGTGCATCGATGAGATACTCACCGTAGAAAATGTTTTCACCAGTCGCTGGGTCACGAGTGAATGCCACTCCAGTTCCAGACTGCTTCCCAGTGTTACCGAAGACCATGGCCTGCACGTTCACGGCGGTGCCCCACTCGGCAGGAATGCCGTACTTCTGACGGTAAACCTTTGCCCGGTCATTCTGCCATGAGTTAAAGACGGCGTTCACGGAGCCGATGAGCTGCTCCATTGGGTCTTCTGGGAAATCTGCACCGGCACGCTCTTTGATGAGTGCTTTAAACTCAGCAACAACCCAACGAAGTTCTTCCTCGTTAAGATCGGAGTCTACGCTCACCTTGCGCTTTGCTTTTGCCTTATCGAGGATGTCCTCGAAAGGATCTTCGTGCTCGTCATCGTGCTGCTCGACACCCATGACAACCTCTCCATACATCTGGAGGAAGCGGCGATAGCTGTCCCAAGCAAATGTTGGGTTTTTTGTTTTCTTAGCGAGGGACTCAGCGACTTCGTCGTTGATACCAAGGTTAAGAATGGTGTCCATCATTCCGGGCATGGACTCGCGTGCACCGGAGCGAACAGAAAGAAGAAGTGGGTTCTCAAGATCACCGAACTTCTTGCCCATGGCCTTTTCAATTTTGGCGATGTTCTCTTCGATTTCTTTCTGAAGAGTTGCAGGCCACTTTTTGCCATTGGCGTAGTAGTGTGTGCAGACTTCGGTGGTGATGGTCATGCCTGCGGGGACAGGGAGACCGATGATGCTCATCTCGGCAAGGTTCGCACCTTTACCTCCAAGGAGTTCTTTTTGAGTTCCGTTTCCGTCGCCAGTTCCGTCACCAAAAAAGTAAACGTTCTTCGTGTTGGAGGCTTTTTTAGTAGCCGCTTTTTTCTTAGCCATAAGTCAGTTCTCGTGGTCTGTAATTTAAGGGATTTTTCCGCTAGACAGTCTGATGAATATCACTCCGGAAAGCGCGGACCTTAACAATCAACTTGGCACTGTCAACACGCCATGCACCTTCACCTCAACCTAACCATGAACCGATCTGAAACTTCTGTCCCAATTCAAAAATGGAACGCCTCCAAAAGAACTCATCTTGACGATAAAGTCGCGCTCGAAGAACCACTGCAAATTGTCATCGATGGACGAGCTCTCGCGGTGGTAATGCGCACGCCTGATGATGATGATTCTCTTGTCTTCGGTTTCCTTTTCACGGAAGGAATCATCACGGCAGTGGAGCATGTTGCGCGGATCGATCTGGAGAGTAAAAGAAACCACGCTCTCGTATTCCTCGCTGATGGCCACGTCGTAAATTGGGATAATCTTACTCGTCATCTTTTCTCAGCTTCGAGTTGTGGACTATGTGGAAAAGCCACCATTGATGCGGTGATGCAGGGACGCGCAGCGCTCTCTTCCCAGTTAAAAATTTCTCAGGAAATTTTGTTACAAGCGCCACAACACTTACTCGATTCGCAGAAAACCTTTTCCACTACTGGTGGGCTTCATGCCTCGGGACTTTTTAATCAAGCGGGAGAACTTCTCGTTTTAAAAGAAGACATCGGCCGTCATAACGCCCTCGATAAAATCATCGGTCACGGACTCCAACATGGAATCGATTTCGCCGAATCCTTCCTCTTACTCTCGGGACGGATTTCCTTCGAGCTCATCCAAAAATCTCTCGCCGCCGGCATCCCAATCGTCGCCGGAATTTCTGCCCCCTCATCACTCGCAGTCGAGTTCGCCCAGGAGGCGGACCAAACTCTAGTGGGTTTCCTCAGACCTCCTTCACTGAATATTTATTCAGCGGCAGAGAGAATTAGTTAAATTACTTTAGAAGTGACTCAGCCATCGCACGAGCCTGCTCTCCTTCTCCACCACCGAGCATCCGGACGAGTTCGTCAATGCGAGCCTCTCCGGTAACTTCAGTAAGCGAGGAAAGTGAACGACCTGACTCGACTCTTTTTTCGACGAGGAAATGTTGGTGAGCAACGGCAGCAACTTGTGGGAAGTGAGTAATGGAAACCACTTGATGTGCCTTCCCGAGACTGGCCATTTTTTCGCCTACTGCGCGTGCGATCTCACCGCCGACATTCGCATCGATTTCATCGAAGACCATAAGCGGAGTGCGATCCTGATCGGCGAGAGCATTTTTCACCGCAAGCATGACACGGGAAATCTCACCACTGGAGGCAACCTGACGAAGAGGCTTGAGCGGCTCTCCGGGGTTCGGACCGAAGAGGTATTCCGCCGTTTCAAATCCGTGCGAACCGGGCTCCTCACGTGGAGGCAGCTCGACTGCAAATTCCGATTGTTTAAAACCGAGATCGACAAGGTGCGATTGAATCTCCTTCGCTAATGCAGGCGCTTTTTTCTTTCGCTTCGTGGTCAATTTCCGCGCGGCGGCACGCAATTTTTTCGAAGCCTGATCGACAGCTTCCTTCAGTTGCCCAAGATACTCCTCACGATTCTCAGAGCTGGCTAATTTTTGACGAGCCTGCTCGGCCAGCTCGAGTGCATCATCGAGAGTCGGGCCGTATTTCCGCTTGAGAGACTCAAAAAGGCTGAAGCGCTCTTCGACCTCATGAACCTCTGAAGGATCGAGCTGCAACTCACCAAGATAATCACCTAAGGTGCTTTCAATTTCCTGCAGTTGCACTGCGGCCCCTGCGGCCTCTTCTGAAAGCTCGGCCAAAGCGGGGTCGATCCGTGTCAACTCGCCTAAAGCTCGCTGAAGTTCTTCTAAATTCGGTAGCGACTCGAGTGACTTTGCCACGAGTTCCCCAAGGCGAGCCGCATTACTTGTCCGGCGAAATCTCTCTTCGAGTTCAGCCTCTTCACCTGGTTTAATTTCAGCATGGTCAATTTCTTCGACCTGGAATTTGAGTAATTCCTTTTCCTGATCTGAGATTTCACGAGAAGCGCGAGCCTCTTCGTATTCATCCGCCGCCTCACGCCATTTTTGCCATAGCTCGCGATATGAAGAGACCTCCTTACCAGCTTCCGCATAGGCATCTAACAGAGTCAACTGGCGCTCAGGAGAAAGTAACGATTGATGATCATGCGGCCCATGAAGATCGACCAAATTTTGCCCGATACGCTTTAGCACTCCGAGAGTCGCAGCCCCATTATTGACGAATTGCTTATTAGAAGACGCTCCTACGATACGGCGAATGATGAGTTCATTTTCTTCGCAAGTATCGAGCCCGACCTCCTCAAGCACCGCATTTACTGCCCTAACGTCTGCGAGCTGAAAAATGGCTTCCACAACACACTGGTCCTCCCCTGTCCGAATAAGCCCTTTATCAGCGCGCTCTCCGAGAACGAGCTTGAGAGCACCAACGATAACTGATTTTCCAGCTCCGGTTTCTCCGGTCACGCCGACAAGGCCTGATCCCAGCTCCCATGTGAGGGAGTCGACGAGTGCGAGGTTACGAATCTTGAGACGAGTGAGCATTCCTGTTTTGCGGTGTGGGCGGGATTATGCGAGCTTCCGCGCCAGTTGCAACGATGAGTAGTGAGGCACGTTTTCTTTTTTTAGGATGTTCAACATCTGTGGGGGTTCCAGTCATCGGCTGCGACTGCGAAATCTGTCATTCCAGTGACCCTCGCAATACCCGAACTCGAAGTTCGGTTTTTCTGGAAGGGCCCTTCGGCAAGATCTTGGTCGATTCCGGCCCTGACCTTCACCAGCAAGCCTTACGTGAAAATCTTCGCACGGTAGACGCAGTTATTTACACCCATGGCCATGTCGATCATGTCGCGGGCTTTGACGAACTACGCGCCTTCTGTTGGCGACGCGAAACAGACCTGCCGCTTTATGGCTCTGCTGAGACTCATGAAATTCTGCGCCAGATGTATCCTTGGGCCTTCGTGAAAGAGGGAACCGCTTCTGGTTATGTGAAGCCTGACCCACGAGTCTTCGAAGGAGCTTTTGAAATAAATACCCTCAAGGTCACTCCTATTTCCGTCATACATGGAAAGGTCGACACCCACGGTTTCCGCTTCGACTATGACGGAAAATCGATCGCTTACATTCCTGACGTGAAATTAATTCCTACCGCCTCGAAATCACTACTCCAAAATCTCGACACCCTCGTGATCGATGGGCTACGCCCAGAGCCCCACCCCACTCATCTGAGTGTGAGTGAGTCCGTAGAAGTCATCCATGAATTAAAACCGCGTCAGGCCTACCTGACCCATATGGGACATGAACTCGACTGGGCTAAAACGAATGCCTCACTCCCCGCACACATTCATCTGGCTTATGACGGACTCTCCCTTACCTTCTAGAAAACGATGAAATTCATTTTCTTCCTCCTTTTAACCGCGCTCCCTCTCTGGGCTCAATCCACTCCCTTGCAGCCGCACCAAGTCGCGGTGCTCTATAATTCTAGTGATGCGAGCTCGAAGGATCTCGCCGAATTTTACGTGCAGATGCGCGGCATCCCAGCTCGCAACCTCATCGGACTCCCATTAGCTAAAACGGAAACAATCACACGCGCTTCCTACGAGAAAAGTCTTCGACGCCCGCTCACCAAACTCTTTGTTGATCGTGGCTGGTGGAAACTCGGGCGAGACCCTAGCGGCGCGACCGTTCCCACCCAGACAATGATCCGCTGTCTTGCGGTAATGCGAGGCGTCCCCCTACGGATCAGCCGAATCCCAGCACCAGAGGCAGAAACAAAGGCCAAAATCCAAATGGTCGCCAACAACGAAGCTTCAGTAGACTCCGAACTCGCGATGATGGGACTGCAGGGCGGGGCCATTGGAGGCATGCAGAATAATCGCTACTATAAAAAAGACCTCTCCTTTAGCCAAACCAATCTCCCCTTCATGCTCCTTGTCGGGCGACTTGACGCTGTTTCTACCGATACCTGCAAACGCATGGTTCTCGATGCTATCGACACTGAAAAAGACGGACTCTGGGGCCGGACTTATATCGATTTCTCAAAAAAAGGCGGTGGCTATAAACTGGGAGATGATTGGCTAGAAAAAATTACAGCCCAGAGCATTCGCAACGGCGTGCCGACCATCATCGATCGACAGAAAAACACTCTCCCTACGAACTACCCCATGACCGATGCAGCCCTATACTTCGGCTGGTATGCGCATCATCGAAACGGCCCCTTTCTTCACCCGAAGTTAAAAATGAAAAAGGGCTCGATCATCGTTCACCTTCACTCTTTCAGTGCCCAGCAGCTGCGCTCGACGAAAAAAAATTGGTCCGCAGCCATCCTTGAGAAAGGCGCCGCCGCCACTTTAGGAAATGTCTACGAACCCTTCCTCTCTGCGACTCACAACTTCGACATTTTTTACGATCGACTCATCAAGGGCTACTCGCTCGCCGAAGCAGCATACATGTCGATCCCAGTTCTCTCATGGCAAAATGTCGTCCTCGGAGATCCGCTCTATCGACCCTTCATTAAGTTTAACCAAGCTCCTACAGACCTAACTAAGGACCGAGCTTACAAAGCGATGCGCCTCGCCTACCGCTCGCTCAAAGACCCAGATGCCCGGGTCAGAAAACTCCGTAGCGCCGCTGCTAAAATGGGCGATGGCACGATCTATGAAGCACTCGGCTATGATCTCCTCGAGATTGGCAAATACGCTGAAGCAGAAGCATTTTTCACTGCTGCTAGGAAGAATTTTTCCAGTGCTCCAGATCAAGTGCGTCAGGACCTCAACCTCGTCGAACTGTATCGCCGCCAAAATAAAAAACAAAATGCGCTGAGCTATCTTACTAAAGCGAAGAAAGCTGCTGCCAATTTGCCAGAACAAAAGGCCCTTACCGGCCTGACAAATATCCTGAATCCCCCGCCCCCAAAGCCCGCTAAGCCGAAAGCGAAATGACGACATACCTGGAGCTCCTGAAGGCTACCGAGCCAGATCTGGATCATATTTCTGAGCCAGCTCCTCTTCGCAGCCTTCGCCTTGATGAAATCGAGGTTCAATCGCTTTGGTTTGCAGGTCATTTCCCAGACCAATATCACTGTCGCCAGGGACGCCACATCAAGATCATTTCCCCTGGAGAATGGAATCGCGGCGCAGGCCCAGACTTCATCGAAGCCACAATCGAGATCGATGGTGAACTCAAACACGGCCCGATCGAACTCGACCTCGAAGCCCGAAATTGGGAACTCCACGGACACTCTCAGAGTGAAAGCTTCAATGAGGTGATCCTTCATGTAGCCCTAGAAGATGAAGGCGCTACGTATTTCACCCGTAGCAGCAATGACCGCGATATCCCACGCATTGTCATCCAACGGGAAGAACTGACCAAAGCCCTCGGGCTCCCCCGTCTATCACAAGCCCTGGCTCGCCCTGGCCGCTGCCTACAGCCGCTCAGCCAACTCCCGGAAGAAGCGATCCACTCACTCCTACACCAGGCCGCCCTCCACCGAGCCCAGCTAAAAGCAGCTCGATTCAACGTCATCGCGCGCCGTCATGGCTTTGCTCAAGCACTATGGGAAAACTTCGCTGACTCGCTCGGATTCTCGGCAAACCGGCTCCCCATGCGACTCCTCGCACAGCGGCTCTCACTCAAACGACTGACCACCCTTTCTCCAGATGAAGTAGAGGCGGTCATCTTCGGCACCGCAGGATTTCTCTCCCCAGAGCTTCATGAAGAAGCGCCCATCGACTCACGAGAATGGCTGGAAGCACTTTGGACCCAGTGGTGGAAACTTCGTCACCAATTTGAATTCCCCCCGGAGCGATCGCCTGCATGGAAAGTCACTGGTTCACGTCCAGGGAATCACCCTCAGCGCCGCCTCGCAGCGCTGAGCTGCGCCCTTTCCCACTGGCGTACAATCACACAACTTGCCCGCCAGAACCCTCCTTTTAAAAAAGCAACAGAGGCTCTCTCTTCCCTAAGTCACGATTTCTGGGACAGCCACCACACCCTTAAATCTCGCCGCACGGAAAAACCGATCCGTCTTTTAGGCAAATCTCGTCTCGAGGAATTTCTCATCAATACCCTTTATCCACTTTCTTTAGTGGAAAATTCATCCAACTGGACGAGCTTTTCTGGAATACGGGCTTCGAAAGCGAATCAAAAGGTAAAGCGCTGTAGCGAGCGACTCTTTGGGTCACTCGAGTCCGCAAAACCTTATCTCAAATATGCTTGGCAGCATCAGGCCCTCCTACAGATTTACCAAGATTTCTGCCTTGAGGATCTTTCTGACTGTTTAGAGTGCCCTTTTCCCGAACAAATCACGCTTTTTAAATAGACTCATGTTGAATAATCGAATCTCGACGGGTCCATTTACGTCAACTATATCATTAAGGACTAAGAAACGTATGACTGCTTTTCTACAAAAAACTTGGCTCGCTATAACACTAGCCATAGCCACCCTACCCGCTCTCGGAGAACAAGTCGTGATCTCCGAAATCATGTATCACCCGAAGGAAAACCTTCCTGAATACATCGAAATCACCAATATTACGGCGACGCCTTTCGACATTTCCGAGTGGTCATTCACGGAGGGCATCTCATTTGATTTCCCTGCGTTCAGTGCTGCAAATCCAGAAAACACGATCTTAGAGGCATTTTCTTCCATCATCATCACCTCTAGTGATGTTGCGACTTTTAACGAAGCCTACTCCCTCCCTCCCGGCCTCCCAATTCGAGGCCCTTGGACTGGATCACTCAGTAATGCTGGAGAGCGAATCACCCTGACAGATAAAAATGGCGTCGATCTCTGCACTGTTCGCTACAATGACCGCGGCGAGTGGCCCGTAAGCCCAGATGGCACCGGCCACAGCCTCGTTCTGGCAAATCCAGACCGCAATATCGATGATCCACGAGTCTGGACCGCGAGCACGAGTTCTAATCCAGTGCCTGGTGGTGGCATTCCCAGCGTCGCCGAAGAACCTTTCGAAAATCCCGTCATCAATTTAAACAACGGTTTCACCCTCATCGACTACGATTCGAAGTGGGATTACAATGACGCCAACACTGTCACGGGGACCGAATGGCAGTCTCTCGACTATGATTTTAGTGACCAAGGCTGGGTCCTTGAGGAAGCCGTGTCAAATAATGGAGGTATATACGGACGGGAAACTGATCCTGTCATAGCCCCTGGGATTGGAACCTTGATCGATATCAGCGGAGCGAGTCGTAGTCATGCCGCCTACTTTTTTCGAAAAGAGTTTAACTACCAAGGCGTTAGTGCAAGTGGAGTATCTATCACTTTAGACAGCATTCTCGATGACGGCGGTCACTACTATCTCAATGGAAATTCCCTCGCCGGATTTGGAAATGTTCCAGCGAATGCAGATCCTAACTTTTTCGCGGTAGGATTAGATAACGCGGTCGAGGTACTCAATCTTGCTACCACTAATGGAAGCTCTCTGCAGCAGGGAG
>CALGMJ010000029.1 GCA_937958875.1 uncultured Verrucomicrobiales bacterium
GTTTGGGGCACGGTAGCGATGGTTTTTCCTGAATCTGGTGTTTTACGATCAGAAGCTCCAAACTCCTGCAGGATGGAACCGCCATCAAAAGGGGATAGCAGTTCTGAGCTTCGTAGATTTCGCAATTGGCGTTTACTGCGCACACTTCTAATGCGGCGAGAGAGCGCAGCCTGTGCTTTTGTAGCGAGTGTTTCACTGGGATTAGCCTCGCGCTCTTCATACTTAGTAAGTTGAATTTTTTTCAGTTTACGAGTGAGCTTTTGAGCTAGTCTCGTCTTCCCTAGGGCTTGCGCTTTTTTGAGCTCTTTTTTAATTTTTGAGAGCTTGCGGACCGCTGCACGATCTTTCATTTGACCGTTAAGTGCGAGCTGATTGATTTCGGTAAGTTCATCCAAATTTACACTCATAATAAAGTGATAGCTATCGACGTAGCTGCGCCATCCTTCTTTGAGGGAGTCGTTACGATTTTCGTCGATATTCCCTTCCTGTAAGGTAATGAAAGAGTCTCGAAGTTCTTCTGCGTCAAGACGTCGCAGAGCTGGGCCAGTAAAAGCAAATGAGAAGCCTGGCTGAGTTTCTTCAGGTGAAGTATAGCGGGAAAAGAGGCCCGTGTGATAGAGGATACGGAGGTATTCTTTTACATTATAATCGCTGGCTTTCATTGCCTGCTCAAGGGTGGTGAGTAATTCCAGATAAGGAGAATTTTCGATGTCACTAAAATCATCGAGTGTGGGGATCAGCCCGAATCCAAAGACATAAGCCCACAGTCTATTAGCGATGACTTTGGTGAAATATGGATGGTCTGGATCTGTGGCCCAGGAGGCGAAAGCTTCACGGCGTTCTGGCAGCGGAGTCTTCTTAATTTCCTTTCCATAAAATGTCCGAGGCGCAATTTCTTCTCCAGGTTTTCCATCTTTATATTGATAGTCCTGAGGGAGTTTGAGGGCTTGTTTGGTGCTATCAGCAATGGCGTTTCTGTTATGGTAACGAAAAAGCGTCCGAAATTCCCTCATCTTGCGCTTCATCCTGCGCTTCCGATGATGGTTTTTTCGAGCAGTAGGCATGCTCTCGTCGATGAGGGCTCTTAATCGGGTATTTCCTTTTTGAAACTTATATTCGGTGTGTCCCAGAAAAGCAGCTAGCTCATAATATTCCATCTGAGTGTGTTCATCAAAAGGATGGTCGTGACACTGAGCGCAGCCGATTTGTTGCCCGTGAAAAATTTGAGCAGTATTGCTGATATTATCGAGCAACATCCCTCGATCTCGGAGGTAGTAGCCTACCGCAGGGTTTTCCGCAGTATGGCCTTTTGCTGCGAGCATTTGGTAGACCATTTCATTGTAGGGGATATTTTTACTCACCGCTTCCTGAAGCCATAGCTGCCAGCCGGTTCCGTGGATTTCGCGTTTTGACTCTACGCGATAAAGATCTGCCCAAAAGTTAAACAGACGAGAGTTCATTGCGGAGGAAGATACTAGCTTTTCAATGAGTTCGCGTTTCTTATCGCGAGATCCTGAATCCAGAAATTTTTTGGCTTCCTCGTGTGTTGGGATACGGCCAATGATTCCTAGATAGCTTCGGCGTAGAAATGTGGCTTCATCGGCTACTTGCTGGGGAGCGTGATCTTGTTTCTTCAGCGCACTAAGAAGCTGCTGGTCGATTTCACGAGCAGTGTTCGTAATGACCTCCGGAGAAAGACGAGCACTCGCAAGCTCGCTCACCGTGAGGAGAGCGAGTAGGAGGAGAATTTTCATGGCTTGGAATGCAAGCTAGAACAGAAGTTCTAGTATTTCACCATCCGTGAGCAGATCAGGGTCAGTAGAAGCTGCTGCGAGGAGTTCGTGAGCGAGAGCCTCTTCTAGAGGATTCTCAGTCTCTTTGGCGGGAGGCTGTTGAGCCAGTCCTGGAGCGCTAATAGTCTGCGGAGACATAAAATTGAAGGCAACCACGATGGCGCAGGTAGCGACTGCACTGCCTACTAAAAATTTAGGAATGATGTTTTGCTTCCACCAAGCAGTTTTATTCTGACCCTGTATTCTCGCCTCTCGGAGAGTATTCTGGAGGAAGGTAGGACTGGCAGCAGGCTGCGAGCCATGGTCGAGAAGGTTCCATAAGGCGTCATTTTCAACGTCTTGAAACTCGTTCTCTGTTAACTTGTTTTTTGTGGCTTTCATTGGGGAGATGATGAGATCCACGGACAGTAACCACCGCCGATGAATTAAGTTGCACTAGGAAATGATATCTGGCCAATTATTTTGCACGCTCATCACCCCAAAGCTGGACGTGCAAACGGCTTGATAGTCTGTAACCTTCTGATATACAGGTGCTTGATAGCGCTTTTGTTTTTTTGTTAAGTTCTTTGAAATTTTTTCCTTCCGGCATTAAAAAAATACGCTCCCTAGGAATAGAAAAGCGATTCTCTAGGTCTTGAATTTCTCCGAGGTCTTCGTTGGATTGAACCACAAATTTAAAAATGGCTTTTGAAGATCGGGCAAAGAAGCCCATTGATTCCTCCTTTATACGGACAGATTCGTCCATCCGGGAATTTGCCAGTTTTGGAGAAACGTTGTAGGCCGTGATTAATGAATCGAGTCTACGGCTCGGTGTTTGTGTACCATTCGTCTCAATTTCCACAAATTGAACTTCTTCGATTAGAGGAATGAGCTGCTCAAGGGCACTTTGTTGAAGAAGTGGTTCGCCACCAGTGATGACTATACGCGGGCATTGATAGCTAGAGAGGGCGGTGGCTACCTCTGCGGGTGTTGACTCTAAGCTCTGTTCGATTTTAGAAAATTTAACGCCGTCTTCATGTGGCCACGGCGTTTTTTCAAAATTCCAAGTGTAAGGTGTATCGCACCAATGGCAGTGGAGATTACACCGTGAGAGCCGTAGAAAAACTGCCGGCGCTCCGGTGGATGGGCCTTCTCCCTGAAGGGTGTGAAAAATTTCAGGAGACCCGTCTGGGAGTCGCGCGACTTTCATAAAGAGGATTTGGGAATCTAAGCCAGCTCTGTTCGCACGGTTTCGAGCAGTTTCTTCGTTAGTTTGACTCCTTCGTCTTCGCTAACGTGTTTTCCTTCGAATTCGACCCCGATCCAGCTGTGGTAGTTATGTTCCATCACAATTTTAAGTGCTTTTCGGAAATCAGTGGCTTGTTCCTCACCCTTATCGTTGAAGCTCCGGCTTTTAGCAGACACTCCTTTTGCAAAAGGCATCAGCTCTGCGAGTCCTTTGTAGCGATCGTAGTCATGGAAGTTTCCAAAATCGGGTAGGGAACCGCAGTTTGGCAGCCCGACGTCGGCCAGAACCTTCGACATCCAGGCCCCGTTAGAGGAGAGGCCACCGTGGTTTTCTACGATGACGTTGATTTCATGATTTTTGGCGTAATTTGACAGTTCAGTAAGGCCTTTGACACAATTAATAGCCTTTTCCGCATCATCTTTCCCTTCTCCGTGAGAATTCACCCGGATTGAGTGGCAACCGAGGATCTTGGCGGCATCGACCCACTTTTTATGGTTATCGACGGTTCGCTGACGCTTGGCGTCAGTCCCAGCGCCGATGTGGCCTTCGCCATCGACCATGATAAGAACATTTGTCATTCCGAGATCTCCGACACGCTTATTGAGCTCAGCGAGGTAAGACTGATCCTTTGCCTTGTCTTTAAAAAACTGATTTACGTACTCCAGTCCCAAAATTCCGAAGTTTTTCTTGGTATATTCAGGCCACTCGAGATTAGTAAATTTTTTCTTAAAAAGAGCGCGGTGGTTTGACCACTGAGCAAGGGATATCTGAAAAAGCTCTTCAGGCTTCTTTTTTCCGTGATGATCAGCAAGGGCAGGAGTAGCCAGCGCTGCGATAGAGCTTGAGAGAAAGTGGCGGCGTTTCATAAGAGTAGTTTCGTGTTTGATAGTAAGCTTGGAAAGGGGAAAAGTCAGGAAGAATGAGCATTACGACAAAGCGCGGCGACAGTGGAGTTACTGATCTTCTTTTTGGAGGAAAAGCTGGAAAATCAGATTTGCAAGTAGAAGCACTAGGAGCGGTGGATGAATTAAATGCGGTGCTCGGCTTAGCCAGAGTCTCGATGGATGGGGAAGCTGCCGAAGCTGTGGATCAAGTCCAGGCCTGGCTAGTCACTCTGATGGGGGAACTAGCTATGCCAGAGGGAAAGGAGGCCGAGTATGAACGCGCAGGTTTCGGTAGGATCGGAGAGACAGAAATCGAGTGGTTGCAAGATTGGAGTGCAGGTATTGAAGGTGATCGGAAATTTAAGGGCTGGCTTAGACCTGGAGCTAATGGTGGAGAATTGGCGGCACGTTTACATCTGGCACGGACTGTTGCTCGTAGGGCTGAGAGGCGGGTTTGGGACACCCCAGATACGGTGGCACGGGGAGAAATACGGATTTTTCTCAACCGTCTTTCAGATGCCCTCTGGCTCATGGCGCGTAAGACAGAGGAAAGCTAAGGCATTCACGTTTTTCGCCAATGAAAGATGAGCGTGAGAGTGAGAGTGAGAATGACTAAGAAG
>CALGMJ010000030.1 GCA_937958875.1 uncultured Verrucomicrobiales bacterium
GGTGAGGATGTGAGCGACTTCAAAGTCGATATGAACCTTGGCAGCGACTTGATTCGGGTCAGATGCATCTACGGTGATTTCGGCGCTCGCTTCGATGGGGGGCTCACTATCATCTATCGATACTTCAAATCCTCCTAGTCGTTGGTGGCGATTACAGTTTGCGAGAGAGTCACAGACTTCATTACGTTGAATGACGACGGGGTAGAAGCCATTGTGCGAGCTGTTCCATCCCCCTCGGGGAGCTTCTAATTCATAGATCGCTCGTACTTTCATCAGGCGGCGGTCAAGTGGTAGGACTTGGGTGAGCCGAGGGTTCTGGGCATTCCAGATGATCGGTCTGGTTGAGTTTGGAAGGTCAGGGCTCAGCGTCCAGGGAGTGAAAACGATGAGGTCATCATCTCCTAGTGTGTCGAGGTCGATGCCAGAAGGATCTTCATAAGTGACTGCGATTTTTGCCGTCTCAGAGTTCGGCTGAGTGATATTACGCACTACGAGTGAGATCTCGGGGCCTTCGGTGTCGGTGGGTGTATCAGGGATGGTCAGTGAATCGGTGGCTTCTTCGATTTCATTCACGAGGGCCTGAAGCTCATAGGTGCCAGCTGTGAGACTGCCGAGTTCATAGGTGTGGCGGAACTGGAGCTGAAGTGGAGGGAGAATAGATGGATCAATTTCCTGATGTTCCGCGACTCGGTCAGCGGGAATGACAATTGGAAGATGAGGAATGAGGATAGGGAGATGAACGGCGGAAATATTCGCGGTAAAGGTGTTTTCGAAACGAGTGAGTTCGCCCCAATCGATACGGACGGCTCCATGCGCGAAGGTGAGTGTGACATCTGCGAGATACTGGATGGTTTCTCCATCACTGCCTAGTTGGCGGCGGAAGTCGATGTCAGTGCGAGTGGGTTGAATGGGCTCGAAGGTTTCGTCTTCGATGGTGACTCGGAAGCCGCCGAGAGCTTTGGCTGGGAAAAATCGACCACTGAGATTTGCGATAGCGTTTTCTTTGAGTCGAACTCGGTAAGCTCCATTGTTTTCTGCGGTCCAAGGACCGGGGAAGCGGAAGCTTGCTACAATGACAAGAGCGGGCCGGGGTGAAAATTCGACTCGGTGATCAATGATGCGTGGGTCGAGTGGTAATGGAAAGGGGATGGGGAGTTCATTGAATTCGATAAAACTTGCTTCGATTTCATCGCCATTGGGACTCATGGCTAGGATGTCTCCGTCAGAAAAGGTCGCAGGGTCGACATCGAACGAAGCGGGAAAGGTGAGCCGAACATCATGAAATTCAGCCTCCTCGGTGACATCTCGTGCGAGAAGAGCCGGGTAGGGTGGATTGATCGGTCTGAAACCCGTGGGATCAGATGTTACCTGCGCATTGGCGTAGAAGAGCTGGCTAAAAAGCAGCAGCACGAGGGTAAGGGCTGGAATAGGATATGATTGTTTCATGAGTAGAATTTCACCTTCATTTGCTACAGACGCATGAGGTGAGGAGCGCGTTACAAATTGCGTTCCCATGAGGTGATTTTTTTGATCATTCTCTTCTGGTGAGGATTGATCGCCTAATTGGAAAGTGGGGTGGCTGGGGAAAGCGCCGCACTCGGGAGCGTTTCGAGGCCGGAGAAATCTTTGTGAATGGCCTCTGTATGGAAGACCGTGCCTACGAAGTTGGGAAATTTGATCGCGTAGAGATTGGGGGGGCGATTGTGCAAGCTCGCACGCGTCGCCGCCTCATCCTGAACAAACCAGCAGGAGTGGTGAGCGCGACCACGGATGCCGAACATCAGACGGTGATCGATTTAATCAAAGAAGAATGGGCTAGTGAACTTCACCTCGCGGGCCGACTCGACCGCTTCACGACCGGGCTCATGATTTTGACTAACGATTCTGCCTTTTCAGAGTCATTCACTGAGCCTGAGAAAAAGGTCGGGAAGCGCTATCTTGTTACGGTCAATGGAGACATCGAGCCAGCGGTAGTATCGTCTTTTGAAAAGGGGATGTGGTTTGCCAAAGAGCAAGTTACTACTGCTCCGGCCATCGTCGAGCTACTGAGTGAAAACCAATGCCGGCTCACCATTTACGAAGGCAAACACCACCAGATTAAACGCATGTTTGCGCGCTTCGATCTTAAAGTGACCGCCCTGCATCGAGAGGCGATTGGTCACATCGAGCTGCCGGATGATCTGGCTGCCGGACAGTGGAGAGAGGTGGATTAAGCGCCGTCTTCACAGAGCATCGCCACCACTTCGGGATAGAGCTGGTGCTCGGCGACTTGAATGCGGGCGTGCAGAGTCTCGGGGGTGTCATTTGGAAGCACGGGGACTTTAGCCTGCTTAATGATTTCTCCGGTATCCATGCCGGCATCTACGTAATGCACCGTACATCCACTCTCGGTAGCTCCATTCTCGACGGCTTGTTTCCAGGCTTCTAGGCCCGGGTATTTTGGGAGGAGAGAGGGGTGGATATTGATGATGCGATTTGGAAAAGCGGAGAGAAGAGGCTCTTTCACGAGTCTCATATAACCAGCGAGGCACACGAGATCGATCTCTGCTTCTTGAAGTAGCTGGCAGATTTTCTTGGAAGTCTTTGCGATGGCGTGGGGAAGGTCAGAACGTGTTAAGATACCGGCGTCTTCACGATCTGAGATCACGAGAACGATGTTAAATCCTGCGTCCAAAAGAGCCTGAAAATTAGACCCACTGCCTGAGCCAAGAACTGCGATGCGTTTCATGATCGATAAGAGAGAATTACAGCTTCTTTTTTGCACATCCGCAATCACCACCACAGCCCTTTTTCTTTTTTCCTTTTGTTAGAAAAAGAAGAATGGTGAGTAAAACCACGCCCAGAGCCGCTGGAGTCTGCCAATCCATTACAGAAGCCCTCCGATACGATAGGCGATAAAGGCCGCTAAGTAAGCAAAGAGGGTCATCCCTCCAAGCTGACCCAGTGCCCAGGCCCACGAGTTCGTCTCGCGTCGGACCACCGCAGTAGTCGGTAAGCACTGGAGCGCATAGATATAAAAGGCGAGCAGCGAAAGGATGGTGGCCATGCTGAAGAGTTTGCTGCCATCGGGATGCTTAGCATTGGCGAGCGTTTCTCGCAGGAGGCCTTCTTCCTCTTCATCCACCGAGTAGGAAATGGCGAGCGAGGAGACAAAGACCTCACGCGCGGCAAATGAGGTGAGCATTGCAGTGCCTAAGCGGGAGTCCCAGCCGAGAGGTTTCACTACGGGCTCAATGAGCTTTCCAGCCTGTCCCATGAAAGATTGTTCCTGCTGGACAGCGGGATCATCTGAGTCCGATTTTGGGAAAGTATTTAGGAACCACAGAATGATCGAGATGCCCAAAATTACCGTGCCCGCTTTCTTTAGAAACGCGAGTGCGCGATCCCAGACATGGCGGAGGATATAGAGGAGGTCCGGCTTATGATATGGTGGGAGTTCGAGTAGAAATTGGGGCGGGTCCGCTTTTCCTAGACGCGGCATGAGTAGTTTCGCTGCCAGCAGGGCGGTGAGAGTGCCTACGGCATAGATTCCGAAAAGAGTGAAGGTCTGGGCCAGGCTTCCCGTGATAAAAAGAGGCACTAAAATAATGTAGACTGGCAGACGGGCACTGCAGGAGGTCCACGGCAGAATGAGAATGGTCGCGAGCCGTTCCTTCGCACTAGGGATGGTGCGCGTCGCCATCACTCCGGGAATGGCACAGGCATATCCAGAGAGAAGGGGGAGGAAGGACTTTCCGGAGAGTCCCACCTTGCTCATTACCTTATCCATCAGGAAGGCTGCTCGCGCCATATAGCCCGTGCTTTCCAGTAGGCTGATGAAGAAAAAAAGCATCACGATCTGGGGCAGAAAAACCACCACCGAACCCACTCCACCGATAATGCCATCGACGATCAGGCTCTGGAAATCTCCCTCTGGAATCCAGCTGCCTACCTTTTCTCCAGTGGCTCCCACCAGCTCCTCGATGAGATCCATCGGGCCACCGGCGACGCTGAAGAGCATCCAAAAGATACCGAACATGATTCCGCCAAAAGTCAGCCAGCCAAAAACAGGATGAAGCGCAAATCGGTCGATCTTATCCGTCAGAAGCAGAGTCGATTCATCAGGTCTACGTAAGCTTTTTTCCACCGCCTCGTGTATCTGCTCGAAGCGAGTTTTGGAAATTTCGTCCTCAAAGTTCTCCTCCGCCTTGATCCCTTGAATTTCGAATTTTTCATCAGCTAAAAGCTGTAGGGCATGTGCCTCTACTCGCGGCACTCCTTTCTGCCGAAGGGCCGTTTGTAGATGAGTGAAGGCTTTTTCGAACTCGGGAGATCCAGTCCACTTCCGGCCCGTCGCAGGAGGGAAGGGGAAGCGCATCGACTGCTTGAGCTCTGTCATCCCCTTACCAGATAGACTTGAGATCGCGATGAAGGGGACGCCAAAATCTTCTGCCAGCTGCGCAGGGTCGATCCGTAGGCCCATCTGCTCTGCGAGGTCGGTCTTATTGAGCACGCCGAGCGCTGGTAACCCTAGATCTAACACCTGCTGCATGAGATAGAGGTGGCGCTCCAAGTTTGTCGCATCCAATACGCAAAGCACGAGATTGGGCAACTCTTCGCCGGAAAGATCACCTAGTAGGGCATCTCGTGTGACGGCTTCATCGGGAGAATTCGGAGTCAGGGCATAGCAGCCCGGCAGATCAATGAGCTCGAGCTTCTTGCCATGAGGCGTGAAAAATTCTCCCGCTCGGCGTTCCACCGTCACCCCTGTATAATTACCGACCTTTTGGTTTTGACCGGTGAGGGCATTAAAAAGTGATGTTTTTCCGGCATTCGGGTGCCCGACGAGAGCCACACGGGCATCAACAGAAGCTTTACTCATAGGAGAAAGAAAGAGGTGTTATGCTGGCACGACCTGAATCTGGTCAGCCAGATCCTTGCTCAGAGCAAGGCGAGTGCCACACACGGTGCAGAGCATATTACGGCCACCGGTGAGTTTTTTGACCCGCATTTGTTCGCAAAAACCAATTTCACGAAGCTGGCGGCAAGCAGGGCCTTCCACCTGACGAATCTGAAATTCACAGCCCGTCGCTGCCTGACTCAGGGTCAGAGCGGAATCAACTTCGTGATCGATTGCGATAGCAGACATGGTGTTGGAAAGAAAAGAACGCTATTGAGACGCATTCGCAATTAAAAACGTCTTTTTAGCCGAAATTCTTTCGAAAATGATCAGCTTTCTCATAAGAAGAGGGGGGCGCTAGGATTTCTCATTCCAGAGTAAATATTTCGTTCCTTTCGTCTTTTTCGTAGTCAATCAATACCGAGGAATCAGGTCCCACGAGTCTCTTTCTGATAGATCTCCGCCCCCTGCTTGACGCTCTCTTCCTTCCTTGCTACACGGATCGCGTTTCCCGCAAGTGGTGTGGAAACACCCAACCTTTAAAACTGCTAGGAACAAACCCATGGCTAATTATGCAATTAACGGATTCGGCCGCATCGGTCGGATGGTGCTTCGTGCAATGTCTGACGACGAGCTTAAGAAAGTCGTCGCCATCAACGACCTCACCGACAACAAGACCCTCGCCCACCTTTTGAAGTATGACTCCAGCCAGGGCCAGTTCTCTCGCGAAGTCACTTATGACGACGAGTACATCATCGTCGACGGTCACAAGATTCACGCCACAGCTGAGCGTGACCCAGCGAATCTTCCATGGGCTGAGTGGAATGCAGACGTCGTTCTCGAGTCTACAGGATTCTTCTGTAGCCGTGACGGTGCTACCAAGCACATCACCGCCGGCGCTAAGAAGGTTCTCATTTCTGCTCCAGCGACTGACCCAGATCTCACCATGTGCCTCGGCATCAACAGTGACGAATATGATGCTTCTAAGCACCACATCGTTTCTAATGCTTCTTGCACCACGAACTGCCTCGCTCCTCTTGCGAAGGTTCTTAATGACAAGTGGGGCCTCAAGCGTGGCTTCATGAGCACCATTCACTCTTACACCGGTGACCAGCGTCTTCTTGATGCTCCTCACGGAGATCTTCGCCGTGCTCGTTCTGCGGCTGAGAACATCATTCCTTCTTCTACTGGTGCTGCACGCGCGATCGGCCTCGTCATTCCTGAACTCAATGGTAAGCTCAATGGCGGTGCATTCCGTGTCCCGACTCCGACTGGCTCTCTCACCGACCTCGTCGCTGAGCTGAACTCAGACGTGACTGCTGAAGAAGTAAATGCAGCCTTCAAGGAAGCTGCGGAAGGTCCTCTCAAGGGAGTGCTTCACTACAGCGAGATGCCTCTCGTCCTTCAGGACGTCGTAGGTGATCCTCACAGCTCTATCTTCGACTCTGAGCTTACCACCGTCATCGATGGTAACATGGTCAAGGTTTGCTCATGGTATGACAACGAGTGGGGTTACTCTAACCGCGCTGCTGACGCCATGAAGATGCTCGGTGATTCCCTCTAGGATTTGCTGAAATCTTAAATTTTAAAAAGCCCCGGTCGCTGAAAAGCGAGCGGGGCTTTTTTGTTTCACCATTGAGGGAGTAACGTTTCATTCAGCTAGCTTAGCGAGATGTAACTCTAGGCGTTTAATCTCGTAGAGGGTAGAGCGGCGGCTCGCCTCGATCCAGCTCCAGAGCTTCAGAAATCCGATTGCGGTGTAGCACATCACTGTGCCTGAGGCCCAGAGAACGGTGTGCTGGATATTACCGGATTGAAAGGCCTGATAGCCGAAGTAAATGCCCAGCGCTAAGATGAGATCGATCATGATAAAGGTCCCCCAGCCGAGCCAGCCCATCCTCCCTCGCAGGTTTGCGGAGATGAATTGGATAAGTGAAGGGTCATGTTTGTAGTGATCGAGAAATTCCTTCTCATCGCTTTTGAGGGCTTCGCTGATGAGTTCATCGATCGAGCGTGAACTTGGAGTGGTTCGTTTTTCAGTCATGGATTTTGGTTGTTCAGGTTGAAGTGGGTATGGAGAATTTTTTTCAAGTTGGTGCGTGCTTTCGAGAGGCGAGATTTCACCGTGCCGGGAGGCACTTCGCAGATTTTGGAAACTTCGAGGACGCTCATTTCTTCAAGATAAAAGAGAGTGAGGATGAGGCGGTCTTTTTCATTTAAACGAGACATCGCTACCCTGATGACATCGGCAGGATCATCATCGGAAGTCACTTCCCGGTGTGCTTCTTCCTTTGTCCTAGCATGTTCACTGAGTGTGCGTTGTTGTTGTCTCTTGCGAATGAGGTCGGCAGCCTTATGGGTGACGATACGGTAAGCCCAGGCCCGGAAATGATTCGGGTCTTTCAACTGTGAGAGTTGTCGTACAATCGCAACGAGTGAATCCTGAAGCACATCGTCGGCTAGAGATGGTTCTCTGATTAAGCGAACGGCGTGACGCCAGAGAGGTTCCTGCCAACGCTTGATGAGAGCTTCGATCGCAGGTCGTGAACCTTGCTGGCTTTTCTGGACCAGAAGTTCATCGGTGATGCTCTCAATAGATCGATCAGTCTGTCTTTTCTTACTCAATTCACCACTGCAGTCGTGCCTGAATCAAATTAGGTTCAAAAAAAATTAAAAAAAGGAATCACCTTCGTCAGGGTCCCTACACAAGGGAGAAATTCAGAGCAGAGGCAGGGCGAAACCTGAGGCATTAGCGGAAGAAAACCACTGATTACCCAGATTTCACTGAGTTTCTTAGGCACCGTAATATAGGCATCAGTTAAATCTGGGTAATCAGTGGTTCTTAAAACGATTTTCCAAGTAATTGCGCTCACTCTAGCAAGATTTTAGTCTGGATTCCTCCCTTATGTAAGAGCCCTGATATCTTTGAACCTCTTTTTGACTTGACGAATGAAATGATCTCAATAAATAGTTTGCATGCAAACTAAATGACTGAATGATGATGTTTAGTGCGCGATAACACATATACAATGAGATGATGAGACATCAATTAAAACACCGAACACTAGCCCTATTCATGGGCATCATGGGATTGGGGGCTAGCGCTCAAGCTCAGATTGGAGACAAGGGAGTCTATTTTAACCATAATGCAGGGACTTACTGGAATTCACTCGCAAATCGAGATTTTGGTAAGCTCTCCGGTTATTCAAGCGCAGAGCGAGGTCGTCTCTCTATTACAGGGGGAAAGCAGCTGAAGTGCCGGATGCTAAAAAATAAAGTGTTTGATGGAGGGCTGGGTGCTCAAGCTCCTCTCCAGCGCTCTAAGGAATATACCCTTGAGTTTATGGTTAAATTTCCGAAGGGGTTTGACTGGCGTGCGGGAGGAAAGCTTTGGGGCCTAGGAGGCGGGAAAGTCTATACAGGAGGTCGAAGAGCAAGCGCGGGTGATGGGTGGAGTTTCCGTGTCATGTGGCACCGTTGGAATTCAGTGAATGGGGGCAAGCCTTATCTTGACCCATATGTCTACTACAAAGACCAGCCAGGCACTTACGGTCACGGGTTTAATAAGCGTTACACCATCCGTGATAATACGTGGTATCGCGTTTGGCTCCGAGCAAAAATGAACACGGGCTCTAGCCATAATGGGGTGATCCATATGAAGGTGAATAATAAAACAGTTCTTCAAAATAATAGTTTCCGCTGGGTGACCCAAAATTCCGGTCGTGAGGTGGATGCCCTGATCCTGAACGCATTTCGTGGAGGTGGCAGCAACGCATACAAATCTTCTCGCGATGGTGAGATCCTCTTCGATAACATCAGGCTCGATAAGCGATAGCTTCCATTCTAGTTCAACTAGACCTGCTGTTTAGAATGGTGCCCTCAATAGAGGGTGCCGTTTTTTTTCGGGTCATCCTGATCTCTTGAGTTTATGTCCTCCGGTGTGACGCGTTATGACTCTCTTACGGCTTTAACACAGGGAGAAAAAAGCCAATCACTTTCAGCTGGCTTTGGCCTGGCATTGGGAGTGTTTGATGGCATTCATCTCGGCCATCAGGCTGTCATTGACGCAGCAAGAGGTGAGGGGAGGACAGGCGTTCTTACGTTTGATCCACACCCCGTCCAAGTTCTAGCCCCTGACCGAGCTCCAAGACGGATTTTAGCTTCTTTAGAGCATAAAGAAAAAATTTTGGCAGATTATGGGGTCGATTTTCTAGTGGTAATGGAATTTACGAAGGCTTTTTCTCAGCAGGAAGCAGCGCTTTTTGCTGAGGCATTGAGAAACTCTGGGGTGAAACGTCTGTCGGCAGGGGAAGACTGGTCTTTCGGGAAGTCCAGGGGGGGGACAATGACGCGCTTGAGGGAATGGTGTCCAGAAGTCGTCGTTTCTCCTGTTCCAGCGGTGATGCAAAATGGCGAGCGTATCAGTAGCACTCGTATTCGGCAGAGTTTAAGGGATGGGAATCTCGATGCGGCGGCTCAGATGTTAGGGAGGCCATATGCGGTTTATGGAGAAGTGGTGCAGGGGCAGCAGTTGGGGCGAACGATTGGTTTTCCCACGGCGAATGTGTCTCTTTCAGAAGAGCTTCTTCCTGCAAATGGAGTCTATCAAGTGGAAGGGCGTTGGAGTCAGAGCTGGGTTCGAGGTGTCGCGAATGTTGGGGTAAAGCCGACGGTTGAAAATGATGGGCGTAGAAGTCTGGAGGTTCATTTTTTTAGTGAGGAAACTCCGGCTAGTTATGGGTGGTTTACCGAGATTTCCTTTCTGAAAAAAATTCGCGACGAAAAAAAATTCACTAATTTAGAGGCCCTAAAAGCGCAAATACAGCGGGATGTGGAATCTGCTTCATCTAGTTAATCCGCTGATTATTAGTGTTTTAAATTTTTATTATTGAATTTCTCCTAACGGAAAAGAAATCGGAAATATTCATTGTTTTTTTAGGGAATATCTTGGTCCGGAATAGTTTCGGTCAGGGGGCACTCATAATTTGCAAACCAAGGAACTGCTAATTATGAAAACTTCTTTTGCTCTTAAAAACGGAACTGCTGAGACCGGAAATCCTGAATCATCAGCCAAGATGATCTCCTTTGAAGCTCAATATTTAGGGCGCTGGGCGAACAAGATTGCTGAGCGTCTCGGTTATCAGGGAGAGATGAAGGTGATTCACCAGGATCACCAGGCCACTCTCGCTTGTTCGATTGACGAAACTTTTACAGGCAACGGGCAGCAGGTTTCAGATGTTGCCGTTTGTTACTCTCACCTTCTTAAGACTGTCTAAACCTTTTTCTTTGCTCCTAACAAATACCCAACAATACCCATGAAATCATTTACCGAAATTACCCAAAAATTCCAGGACTTCACGACCCTTCGCGGAATGGCTCTTTTCAGCCGCGACGGACGTTTTATCGATACTTCACTTCCTTTGTCAGATGAGTTCTCTGAAGACATCGGTCAGAGTTTTCACCGTATGGTCGAGGGATTTCGCGCTCAGAACCGGGTGAATAACCGCATCGTGATTCAGCTAGGTGAGAATCATTTCGTGTATGCGGAGCATTCGAATGGGGCCTTTTTATTCATGATGGAGGGGGAGAGTGAAATCGATGCCGTTCTCGGTGCCTTCAGTCATATGTATCCCGCGATGTCTATTCCGAAAGAGGTCGTAGCGCCGGCGGGAGTAGCCGTCATGAAGGAGCAGGATCCTGTTGAATTTGAGGATGAAAAGCCTAGATCAAAACGTTCTCCATTAGCCTGGGCTATCCCTGGTGCTGTCGCTGCCGCTATTACAATCACAGTGGGCGTTTCTTCCGTAACCTCGCTCGCTTCAGCAGAGAATAATCAGGCGAGCATTGCTCAAAGTCTTCTGGAGAAGGAGCGGCTTATAGCGAAAGAGGCTGCAGAAGCTGCTCGCCTGGAAAAAGTGCGTATGGAGGCTGAAGCTCGAGCTGCCGAAGCCGTTGAGAAAGCTCGTATGGAAGAAGAAGCCCGGATTTTAGCTGAGCAAAAGGCAGAGATGGAAGCCGCCGTCGCAGCTGAGGAGGCTCGTAAAGCTGCCGAGATGAAAGCGGCGGAGATGAAAGCAGCCGAAGAAGCTCGCTTAGCTGCCGAGGTGATCGCAGCAGAAGAGGCTCGAATCGCGGCCGAAGTTGAAGCTAAAAAAATTGCGGCTCAGAAAAAGGCTGCAACGAAGAAAACGTCGAAGAAGTCAGCGCGTCGCAAATATTCTAAAAAGCCTAAGACTCACTGCATGAATGACTAAGAGTAAATTAGGCTAACGTTTTTTTTCATGAGACGGTCTGACCTCAAAAAGTCAGGCCGTTTTTTATGGCCAGATGGATAGGGTGAAAGAGAGCCAAATTTGCCCTTTTTAGAGAACTTTTTTCCCAGCCGAGGGTTCACTTCTTTGAATAAACGAGCACACATACCCATTTAATGAGAAGGCATAAATGAGTTTCGTTTTTCCTAATCAGCTTTGATTTATCGGCTTATGAGCTTCCCCAAAAACTCCCCTCCTAAAATAATCGAACAATTCTCTCTGAAAAAAGGACAGGCCTACTCTGAGAGAGAAAATGGTAATTCTGAATTTATTTCCGCTGAAATGGGACATCTGATTCCGTGGTTTCGTAAGATCGGGCGGCGCCTCAAATATGAGGGTGAGATCAAGATGCTCCATCGCGATGATGATGGCATTCTTGCCTGTCGGGTGATCGGCCGTCAGCGCGGTGAAGGAGTGCGAATCACAATGGAAAAGGGGCCTCAGGCAACAACGACAGACCAAAACGTGAAACATTCAGTTCTCTTAGCGAGCCTATAATAACGATGCATTCATTTTTTGAACTTACGGCCCGCTTTCAGCATTTTCGCTCACTCATGGGCTTGGCTATTTTTAGTAGAGATGGTCGTTTTATCGATACCTCACTACCGATTTCTGATGATTTGTCGGAGGAGATAGGCTCA
>CALGMJ010000031.1 GCA_937958875.1 uncultured Verrucomicrobiales bacterium
CTATCGCCCTTTTTTGCGCGATGATACCGCCGCGCAACACTAATTTTAGTTTAGCACTAATCTACCGTTTGCCCGTAGCTTTTTGAACTGAAGGCACTAGGGAATCGAGCAAAAGTAAGATCTCAATTAGGCAGAGTTAAAACTTGCACGAGTCGATTTTCACGGTGAATGGAATGATTTGATCAGTCCTGAGGGGGGCTTTAATATTGCGATAATTCCTTATCGCAGCTTGTTTTCTAGCGGATGAAATGAATACGACAGCTTTTTTGTTTTTTTAGAGCCAGCTGCTTTTCATTCCTTTCATCTAGCAGACGCTGCTTATGCTCAATGGCTGATTTGTATTCCCGGACCGCTACGGCATAACGGAAAAAATGGATACTGTAATCAATGCAATTTGTTTGATGGATTTCCGCCCTTTCCCGCATTACGGCGATTTGCTTTGAGTTGATTTCATTTTCCAGTTCTAAAGCCTCTTTGAGACTGCTGGCTTCACGGAAGGCATCTTTCAGCGCGAGCTTTGCCTGATGGGATGGGGCTTGAACTTCGGGGTGGTTACTTGCGAGACCGAGTTTGTTGAGCGCGGCGACTTCTTCCAGCTTTTGGTGATGTTGTTCGACATACTTAACAATCTTGTTTTCCGGGAGCGTCAGCATGGTCGAAAGTTTCAGAAGGTTCTCGTCAGGAATTGCGAGTAGTTGATCGATGCGAGATTTTTCAAGGGCTGCTTTTTCTTCAATTTCATCAAGGCGCTTTAGGCTTTTTTGGTAAATTGCGTATTCAGTAAGATGGGGCTCTTCTTCAGGTGAATCAGCGTGAAACGATTTTTGATAGGGGATACCATATTGTTGAATTAAAATGGTAAGTTGTTTCCTCTTTTCGCTTAGGGTGTCGTTGTGGACTGCAAGTTGATGATTTAGGTTTTCGACCTCAGTTTCTAGGTCTGCTTTTATCCGCTGGGAATGGTGATCGGTGACGGATTTAGCGAGCGTTTCGAGAAGCTTGTCTCGGTTGAGGTTGAGTGACTCATTGAGTGAAATTTTGATCAATGATGTGTTTGCTAGATATTGACAGGAAATCGCTTTAGATAATTTTTCGAGAGTTTGGACCTCTGAAAGATTCCATTTTGTATGGAGTTCGTTTTGGCTAATGACCTTTCTAAGGACGGGTTCTGACTTGGCGAGATAGGCTTCGGTGACGAATTGACGTTGATGTGAATTTGAAGTTTCTGGAAACTCGATGAGGGCTGATCTGGCAGCGGCTGATAGCGTGAAAGCAAGGCTGAGAGCGGAGTATAAGTGGAGAGATATTGTTTTCATGAGTCTGTTCAAGTGGACTGAGGAAGGAGTAAATTCGTTCAATATATGGTGAGAAATTCCAATGAATCATAATTAGAATAATTCCAAATTTTGGCTTGCGTGTCGGCTGAGCCTGATTAGCTTTCGCCCGTCTCGATGATTTCCTTAGACCATGTCCATGACCCCAAGCCGGAAGATTTTCCTTCTGAGCTGGAAGGGTTGCGTATGACAAAGCAGCGCCGTGAGGTGCTAGCCGTGATCTTAGGGGAGCGCGATCATCCGACCGCGAATGATGTCTTCGTGCGAGCGAAAGACCGTATGCCGACCATCTCGCTAGCTACGGTTTATAATTGTCTCGAAGCGCTCGTTTCTCACCAAATTGTCCGCCAGGTCAACTTTGAGCGCGAGTCATCGCGCTATTGTCCAAATCTCTCAGATCACTGTCATTTTCAGGATGAAGAGAGTGGAAAAATTCACGATGTGGTCTTTAAAGATGGAGTTAAGCTTGAAGATTTTCTCGAACTCCCTCAAGGCACCGAAATCAGTCACCTCGAAATCAGCCTGAAAGGCCAATTCGGCACTCAAAAATAACTTTCCCAAACTTATGAGCCTCATCATCGAAAATCTGCAAGCCTCCGTTGACGGAACTCCCATTCTTAAAGGTCTAGACCTTGAAATTCCAGCGGGCGAAGTCCACGCAATCATGGGACCAAATGGTTCTGGTAAGTCGACCTTATCTAAAGTGGTTGCCGGTCATGACGATTATGAAGTCACTGGCGGTCGTATCATGCTCGATGGAGTCGATATCGCGGAGTTAGAAGTGGATGAGCGCTCTCGAGCCGGCATTTTTCTAGCTTTCCAATATCCTTCAGAGGTTCCTGGGGTATCGAATGCAAATTTCCTTCGTGCTGCTCGTCAGGCACGCCTTCCTGAGGGGGAGGAGATCGATGCCGTTGCCTTTTATAAGGAAATGTATGCCAAGATGGACGAGCTTGAGATAGACCGTAAATTCACAGGCCGGGCTGTAAATGAAGGATTCTCTGGAGGAGAGAAGAAGCGTAATGAAATCCTGCAGATGATGATGCTTGATCCTCGCTACTGCCTGCTCGATGAGACTGACTCTGGCTTAGATATTGATGCTCTTAAAGTGGTAGCAAAGGGCGTTAACTCCATGCGCTCGCCGCAGCGTGGTTTCTTAGTGATTACTCACTACCAGCGTCTCCTTGATTACATTCAGCCAGATCACGTTCATGTCATGGCAGACGGCAAGATCGTGAAGAGTGGCGGCAAAGAGCTTGCTCTTGAACTTGAGGAGTCTGGTTACGATTTCCTCAAAACGGCTTAATTTTTTCCCTAAACCTGATCCACTGAGATGAGCACAGAAACAGCCACCGTCCAACAAGTTGCTCTTGAGAAAGACGACATCGGAAACTTCTCGTACCCAGAAAAGCACAAGTTCGATGCTGGTTATGGCCTGACGAAAGACACCATCGATTATATTTCCAAGGTTAAGGATGAACCAGCTTGGGTGAATGAATTTCGTCATAAAGCCTTAGAGGTTTTTGAGTCCAAGCCGATGCCCACAAACTGGGCTACTGAGGATCTCAATAATATCGATTTCGATGCGATCCGTTACTACCTCTCGGATGGAGCAAAGCCGAAGCGCTCTTGGGATGAGGTGCCTCCTGAGGTGCTGGAGACCTTTGATCGCCTTGGAGTCCCTGAGCAGGAGCGTGCTTTTCTAGCTGGAGTCGAAGCTCAGTATGACTCAGAAGCTGCTTATT
>CALGMJ010000032.1 GCA_937958875.1 uncultured Verrucomicrobiales bacterium
CATGAGTTAGATTTAGGGTGAGTAGGAAGGTGGTCGAGACAATATTCTTCACCGTCTTCGGAAACTCGAAATTCGAGTTCAGGGTCAGAAGTTTCTGTTTTTTGACAGGTATGACAGCGATGGAGTGAGAAGTCGGTTTCAGTTTTATGGCTTTCAAAATGGGCGCGCCGTTTCGAAACCTGCCCGCGATTTTTACGCCATTTGAATGCGAGGGGACTGGCCCAGACAAGATAAGGGAGGAAGCAGACAACTGTTGCTAAAAAGGTGATGCTCGAACCAATGGATGCGAGAAAGTAGAGGATGCCGCTAAAGGCTGCCAGAAGCCAGACCTTGACTGGGATGAACAGCATAAAGCGAAACTCGACATGAGGGAATAGCGTCGCAAAGGGGAAGAAGATTGCGGAGTAAAAGACAAAGAGGGGATAGGTTGGGAAAAAATGATAGGAGAAGGATTGGCAAATAATGGTAGCGTAAACGTAGAGGCTCACGTGGAATTCTCCCCATTCGCCCTCGAGGGCATCATTCATCAGAAAGAGAATGTTCACTGCAAAGAACATGAAGAGCGCTCCGAATACGGGACCCATCGCATTTGGAGAAACTGGAGGAAAGAAGACGAAGCCGACGAGTCGCCAAACTTCTCCCTGCATCACTAGTTCCCAGTTTGGCGCGACCGCACTGGCGGCATCAGGATTTAAAAATAAGACAACAAAGAAGACTGCTTGTAATAAGGCGATTGAACGAATGAGGCCGGGGAAGGCCAGCCAGCTGAATTTGCGTTCCATGAAAGAAAGAATACCCACAACGGGGGGGAGCAAAGGGGGCTAAGGCTGGGTTGACAAGCACCATTGCACGGCACACAGTCCGCGCGTGAGCGAAGTTCTTAAGCTATCCCCGCTCGATGAGCGACATCGCGAATTGGGGGCACGGATGGTTTCTTTTGCCGGTTGGGAAATGCCCGTCATGTATTCTTCTATTATGGAGGAACATCAGGCGGTGCGTTCCAAGGTGGGTGTGTTCGATATTTCTCATATGGGGCAGATTTTTGTCTCGGGCGAGAAGGCGCAGCGCTGGCTGAATGTTTTACTGACGAATGATGTCTCTGCTCTCGAGGTGAGTGAGGCTCATTATACCTTCCTCCTAAATGAGGGTGGGGGGGTGATTGATGATTTATTGCTCTATCGTCTCGAAGAAGAACATTTTCTCATGTTGGTGAATGCTGCGCGCATTGATCAGGTCATGGATTGGCTCGAGCAGCATCTTCTCGAAGGAGTCTCGATTGCTAATGAAAGTTCTGAATGGGCAGGTCTCGCAGTGCAGGGGCCGGAGGCACCAGAAATCTATTCACGCATTACGGGTGGGCGCTGTCTCCCAGCCAGAAATCACCTTGATGATGTCACGCATGAGGGCGCTCGACTGTTAGTCTGTCGCACTGGTTACACGGGGGAGGATGGATTCGAGCTTTTTTGCCCCCACGGCACTGTGATACAGTGGTTTAATAAGCTCATTGATGAGGATGCGGTTCCTTGCGGGTTAGGTTCTCGTGATACCTTGAGGTTGGAAGTTTGTTATCCACTCAATGGTAGTGATCTGAGCGAAGAACGTACTCCCTTGGAGGCTGGGCTCAAATTCTTTGTGGCTCTGAAGAAAGACGTTGAATTTCTTGGACAGGAAATCCTCATCAAACAGGCCGAAGAAGGACTAAGTGAACGTCTCGTCGCGCTACAATATGACGCTCCAGGACCTCCACCACGTGCTGGGTATCCGGTGTTAGCAGATGGAGGAGAAGTCATCGGTGTTCTTAGTTCGGGAGCATATTCCCCATCATTGGGGACTGGAATTGCGATGGCTTATCTGCCTTTCGGTCATTCAAAAATCGGTGCTACTGTCCACATAGAAATACGCAAAAAAATAATTCCTGCAAAAGTGGTGAAAAAGCCTTTCTATCGGAAGTAAGAATCCGTAATTCTGAGACAGATGACCGCACCCGACAATCTCCGCTACACTCCCGACCACGAATGGGTTCTTCTCGAAGGTGACATCGTTACCGTAGGGATCACTGATCACGCTCAGCAAGAACTGAGCGATGTTGTCTTTGTTGAACTTCCTGACATGGGTGACATTGAAAAAGGTTCACCTTGTGCCGTTGTTGAGAGTGTGAAGGCCGCTAGTGATATTTACGCCCCGATTTCTGGCGAGATCGTAGAAATCAATCTCGATCTGGTGGCTGATCCCTCCAAGGTCAACACCGATCCCTATGATGGAGGTTGGATTTTCAAAATGAAGATCGATGATCTCTCCCAGGTCGAAGCTCTCATGGAGGCTTCTTCATACATCGGCCTCGTCCGATAACGCTTAAGAAAAAATGACCCAACCATTCTCTCGCCGCCATCTCGGTCCTTCTGAGTCGGCCCAGGCAGAGCTCCTCAAGGCTTGCAATGTTGCAAGCCTTTCTGCTCTTTTAAACGAAGTCGTTCCTGCCGAGATCACTTGGTCTCAGGGACCAGAGTTACCTGCTGCTCTCTCGGAATCTGAGGCCCTCCAAGCCTTAAAGGAGAAGCTTTCCTCGAATCAGGTGCTCAAGTCCTTCATTGGTCAGGGTTACCACGGGACTTTCACCCCTCCAGTCATTCAGCGGAATATTCTGGAAAATCCAGGTTGGTATACTGCTTACACGCCTTATCAGCCGGAGATTTCTCAGGGGCGTCTTGAGGCGCTTCTGAATTTCCAGACGATGATTACAGATCTCACCGGACTGGACGTAGCGAATGCCTCCCTACTAGATGAAGCGACGGCAGCGGCAGAGGCGATGAGCCTCGCGCTCGCGATGAGCCCGAAAGGGCAGGTGTTTTGGGTCGATGAACAGTGCCATCCACAGACGATTGCCGTCGTGCAGACGCGCGCTGAGCCGCTCGGGATTCAGGTCACTGTGAGTTCGGTGGAAGATTTTAAGCCCGTCGAGGGCTTATTCGGTGCCTTAGTTCAGTATCCTTCCTCTCTCGGGGAAGTCCGAGACTTCACGGAGATGGCGAATCAGCTTCATGCGGTGAAGGCTCGCCTCATCGTCGCTGCCGATATTTTAGCGCTCACCGTTTTAAAAGAACCCGGAGCGATGGGCGCAGACATCTGTGTCGGCTCGAGCCAACGTTTCGGGGTGCCGCTCGGATTTGGTGGTCCTCATGCTGGTTTCATCGCGGTGAAGGATGCCTTAAAACGAAAAATCCCTGGCCGTCTTGTCGGGGTTTCCATCGATAGCAATGGTAATCCAGCTTACCGTCTTTCTCTTCAGACTCGTGAGCAGCACATTCGCCGAGATAAAGCGACTTCGAATATCTGCACCGCTCAGGTCCTTCTCGCAGTGATGGCTTCCATGTATGCCGTCTGGCATGGTCCCGAGGGGCTGCGAGCCATGGCTACCGAAGTTCATCAACTCGCTCATTCTCTTGCTGAGGGGCTGAATACAGCTGGAGTAGAAATTTTAAACTCAAGCTACTTCGATACCCTCACTGTCCGGCCCAACGATGCCGAAGTGACCCTCAAGCAGGCGCGCGAGCTGGGTTATAACTTACGTGACTTTAAGAATGGTTGCGTCGGGATTAGTTTGGATGAAACGGCTACGATGGAAGATGTCTCTGCTCTCGCTGGTCTCTTCGGAGCCACTCCGGGATCTTCTGAGAGCGCTCTTTCTTTGCCGCGTGAGTCTGAATTCCTTCAACAGGAAGTCTTCCACCTTTATCGCAGTGAGACGGAAATGATGCGCTACCTGCATCGTCTCGAGGCCCGCGATCTCGCTCTCAATGAGTCCATGATCCCGCTCGGCTCCTGCACCATGAAGCTCAATGCTGCTGCTGAAATGATGCCCGTGAGCTGGCCTGAAGTCGGGCAGCTTCATCCCTTTATCCCAGAGGATCAAAGCGTCGGCTACCGTGAAATGCTCACCGAACTTTCCGAGTGGCTTGCCGAAATCACTGGGTTTGCCGCAGTCTCCCTTCAGCCAAATGCGGGTTCACAAGGGGAATACGCCGGCTTACTCGCCATCCGTTCCTATCATCTTTCCCGTGGCGATGAAGGCCGCACCGCCTGCCTGATCCCGACTTCTGCGCACGGCACAAACCCGGCCTCCGCGGTCATGGCTGGCTTCAAGGTCGTCCCGGTGAAGTGTGATGAAGATGGAAATATCGACCGTGCAGATCTTACTGCCCGCATTGAGGAACACCGCGAAACTCTCGGTGGTCTCATGATCACTTATCCTTCTACGCACGGAGTTTATGAAGAGGGCATTCAGGAAATCTGTGCCGAAATTCATGCCGCAGGGGGCCAAGTCTACATGGACGGGGCCAATATGAACGCTCAGGTAGGACTCACCAGCCCGGGTCACATCGGTGCCGATGTCTGCCACCTGAATCTCCACAAGACTTTTTGTATTCCACACGGTGGCGGAGGCCCTGGCGTGGGGCCAGTGGGCGTGGCTGCTCATCTCGTCGAGCACATCCCACAGTCAGTTTCTGCTGCGCCATGGGGAAGTGCTTCCATCAATGTCATCTCATGGATGTATATCGCCATGATGGGACCAGATGGATTGAAGGAGGCCAGCGGGCTCGCCATTTTAAATGCGAACTACCTCGCCCAGCGCCTCAAAGACTACTTCCCAGTTCTCTATACCGCGAAGAACGGCTTTGTCGCGCACGAGTGCATTATCGATATTCGCCCTGCGACCGCTCGTAGCGGAATCACCGTGGAAGATGTCGCGAAGCGTCTCATTGACTACGGTTTTCACGCTCCCACCATGAGCTGGCCCGTTGCAGGAACACTTATGATCGAGCCGACCGAGTCCGAATCTCTCGAAGAGCTCGATCGCTTCGCCGAGGCCATGATTTCCATTCATGCAGAGATTGAGGCCGTCGCAAGTGGCTCTTCTGACCGCGAGGATAACTTACTCAAAAACGCCCCACATACTGCAGAGGCTGTCATGGCAGATGAGTGGGCTCATCCATATTCACGGGAAAAGGCCGCCTTCCCAGTTGTTCGCCTGCGTCGTCATAAATTCTGGCCTATGGTCGGCCGGGTTGACAATGTCCACGGAGATCGCAATCTCGTCTGCACCTGCGATACGGTAGAAAATTATGCCCGCTCCTGACTCTCCCGATCTTCCTTTTCCCGTTCCACATTGGCCCGATTGGCAGCCTGACATTCAGGCCACCCTTGTCTTTGTTCATCAGGGAGATCAGGTCCTTCTGATCGAAAAGCTCCGCGGTATCGGTGCGGGAAAGATCAATGGACCTGGTGGGAAGATCGATCCCGGAGAGACTCCCGAGCAGTGTGCCGTCCGCGAGTGCGAGGAGGAGCTGCACATCAAAGTGCTCGATCCTGTCAAAAGGGGAGAGCTCTGGTTTGCCATGTCCGATCTGCCAGACATTCACTGCCACGTCTATACCGCGACTCAGTTCGAGGGCGAACCTACCGCGACTGATGAGGCCATCCCTTACTGGTGTGAGATTTCAAAAATCCCTTTCGACCGGATGTGGGAGGATGATGCCTTCTGGCTTCCGCAGGCCCTCGCTGGCGAGAGCTTTGACGCCCGTTTCCTCTTCGAAAACGAGAAGATTCACTGGCAGGAAATCCTCTTTGGGGAAGAAGCTCCTGCCAAGTGGCGCGACCGCTTATCGTAGCATATTGAGCGCCCGCTCCAGACTTGTCGCTAGATGATCGATGTCTGCGAGGCTGTTATAAATGCCGAAGGAAGCGCGCAAAGTTCCCGTCATGCCAAAGCGAGCCATCAGCGGCTGACAGCAGTGATGGCCTGTTCGTAGAGCTAATCCCATTTGATCGAGGAGGGTGCCGAGATCGTAATGGTGAATGCCGTCGAAGTTAAAAGACACCGCGCCCGCCCGGTCATCAGGACCATAAAGGGTGATTCCTGAAAAGCGCTTCAGCGTTTCCGAGGCGTGGGTAAGCAAGGCGCTTTCATGAGTTTCAATCACATCCATTCCCAACTTATTCACATACTGAATGGCAGCGGCTAAAGCGATGCCGCCCTCGATGTTTGGCGTGCCCGCTTCATACTTGAAGGGAGGGTCGTTATAGGTCGTTTTTTCAAAGGAAACTTCCTTAATCATCTCCCCGCCACCACGCCATGGGGGGAGTTCTTCGAGCAATTCATAGCGCCCGTAGAGAATCCCAATCCCGGTCGGAGCGTAAATTTTATGCCCTGAAAAAGCAAAGAAATCACATTCAAGTGATTGTAAATCAATGTTTTTGTGCGGAGTGGACTGTGCTCCATCAATCACTGTGATTGCTCCCACCGCCTTCGCCTTGGCGCAGAGTTCCTTCACGGGATTCACCGTCCCAAAGGCATTCGAGATGTGCGTGACCGCGAGAACTTTCGTGCGAGAGCTGAGGAGTTCATCAAAGGCCTCTAAATCGAGCGTGCCCTCATCATTAATGGGGATGATTTTCAGCTTACTCCCAAGTTGTTCACAGAGCATTTGCCAGGGCACAATATTGGAATGGTGCTCTAGCCCTGAGATGAGGATTTCATCATCTTTACCAATTTTTCCAGAACGCTGGAGAATGTTGCTCACCAGATTGATGGAATCTGTCGTCCCTGAAGTGAAAATGATTTCTTCTGTCCGGTTCGCATTCAGATGCTGGGCGATGATTTCACGGGCCTCCTCATGAGCCGCTGTCGCCACCTGAGCTAAGTGATGAACTCCACGATGAATATTGGAATTCATGGCCTCATAGTAGTTTCTTGAAGCGTCCAGAACCTGCCGAGGTTTCTGAGTCGTCGCCGCATTATCGAGATAAACGAGAGGCTTACCGTGGACTTGCTGGTCCAGGATAGGGAAATCCGAACGAAGGGTAGCCGGGTCGAATGCGCTCATGAGGGGAAAGGACACGCAGATGACCAGAAAGTCGCGCAAAAAATGAATTCAGTCGCGGGAACTTCGTCCGCTATGTCTTTTATGGAGAAGAATCACCGCACCGGGAGTGCCCGCAGAGGTTCATCATTGACCGGAAGAGCTCGTGGAATCGCCGCCGGATGGTCATCGACCACCACTTCAGCCCGTCGAGGGGTCACCGCTTTTGACTGATAGCTTGGTAAACGATCGGCCGCTTTGATAATATCACTCCAGATCGGAATCGCTAGCCGGGCACCATCACCGCCGTGGACGATCTTTGCCGGACGATCCAGCCCTACCCAGACCGCGCAGGTGAGGTCAGACGTAAACCCCGCATACCAAGCATCGTGGTAATTTCCAGACGTGCCCGTCTTTCCCGCACTCGGCTTCGTGAAGCCATATTTCGTGCGAATACCACGTCCTGTCCCTCGACGATTCACATCTTCTAAAATGCGAGTGACATCCCAGCTCGGATCGGACTCAGCCGCGCGATAGGGCAGGGGGCCATTTTTAAAGAGCACATTTCCCTGACGGTCTTCGATCGACTGGATGTAATAAGGGCGGTAGCGCACCCCTCCATTCGGAAAGATCGTATAAGCACTCGCTACCTGCTCCACCGTCGCTCCCCAGGAACCTAAAAAGGACGATGGCACTGGCTCGATCCGCTCCGGATCAAAACCCGCTAGTCGAGCGACTTCGATCACCTTAGCCAGTCCCGCTCGATTACCCACCCGGATCGTGGAAGTATTGCGGGACTCGATGAGCGCACGAGACGCTGGGATGGTTCGATAATAGTTTTTATCAGAATTATTCGGAGACCAATTCCGAGGCGCCCCCGAGATTTCTCCTGAACGAATGCGCGCATCACTGATCGCTTCATTCGGTTTTAAGCCATGATCGAAGGCTGCTAGGAAGATAAAGGGCTTAAAAATAGAAGCCACCGGACGGCGTGATTGCAGGGCTCGGTTAAACTGAGATTCATCCGCATTTCGTCCTCCCACGATAGCTAGCACGCCACCGGTTTTATTATCAATCACCACACTCGCACCCTGTAGATAATCTGGTGTTCCCCCGCGGAAATTTCGTCGCTTTTGATGAGCATATCCCGGTGTTCGTTCCACCTGTGAGAGCCGTGTTTCGATCGATTCCTGGGCCACTCGCTGGATATTGGGATCCAGCGTCGTATGAATGATAAGGCCCCCATCCTTGATGTTTTCCTCTTCAAGAATGCGTTCCAGATCTCGCCGGATCGAATCCAGCGCATAACTTCCCTGAATCAAGCGCTCCGCAGATGTTGGCACATCGAGTGGTTCCGCCTTGGCCTTCTCCGCCGTCGCGGCATCGATGAATCCATATTTCTCCATCCGTCCCAACACCGTATCACGCTCCCGTTTCGCTTTTTCTAAATCCCGAAATGGAGAAAACGCATTGGGTGCGCGGATGATTCCCGCCAGCAGGGCAGACTCAGAAAGCGTCAGCTCACTCGCTGGCTTCTGAAAATACGTCCGCGAGGCAGAGCCGATTCCCATGATCGACCCTCCCCAGAAGATGCGATTCATATAGTGCTCGATGATCTCATCTTTCTCAAAATTCGACTCAATGCGGAAAGCGATCGCGATCTCAAGAAACTTCCGGTGCAAGCCCGTAATGATCGTTTCTCTTCGCGTTTTCAAAGCGTAGCTATTTCGGGAAAGCTGCATCGTCAGAGTCGAAGCTCCTTCCTTCTTTCCTCGCGTCACCGCGCGCATGATCGCCCTCGCGATCCCTCTCAGATCGATGGCTCCATGCTCACGGAATCGTCCATCCTCACGTGCAATGAGAGCATCGATGAAATACGGTGAAACATCGCCAAAGCTCACCAAGTGGCGATTTTTTCCATGGAGAAAACCAATTTCCTGCCCCTTTGTATTCCGCAGAAGGTTGCCATGACGATCGAGGATTTCCGTCCGCGCCGGCATCGTCGTCACCTCCTTCAGGTCATAAGTTCTCGCCAGACCCGCATAGAAAATCATCCCCACGGCTAGAACCGTCAGTCCGATAAAGGCTAACGAGGCACCCACCCGCACCGGCCACTTGATCCAGCCGCGCATATTCCGAGTCGCCCAGCCGATGATTCGGAAGGGAGCCATAAAAAAGGCCATAATCCCGAACCGTTTCGTTGCGGCTTTTTTCTTAGACCGCTTCTGAGAGCGCTTGGTAGCCTTCTTACGAGCGCTTTTTTTTGGGGTGGATTTTTTCCGGCGTGAGGGCATCGACAAATGGGAGTCTACGGCTGTGAAACCGTAGGCCAAGGGCCGATTTGTTCAGAACAGTGAATAATTCTTAATCCTTCGCCATTCGAAATAGATCACTGCCCTTTATAGGTCGTCCAATAGACTTGAAGCTTTACCGTTCATGGCGTGTTAGCCGTGAGTGTAAATCTCCCACGTCCTGATGCTTTCGAGCCACCAGCGCTTCCTTGTTTTCCGTCTTGGCGGGCTGCAAATAAATTTGAACGTGAGATTTAGACAGCGTTCTAAGCGGTCATGACTATTTTCCGTTCCTTGTTCATTCTGTTCATATTGATGACGATATCTTGTAAGGACTCACGACAGCGTGCGACTGCGATTCTTCAAATACATCCCCAAATGGAGAGTGAGTTTGATCAGGTGTTGAGTGATGTCATTCTGGAAATCGTTTCTGAAAAGACAGAGGAAAGCGTCGATTCTCTCCGGCAGGCAATGAGCGTATCGGAAATTGATAGCGAGTTTCGTTTTGAAATTACCGCTCGCCACGAAAGTCGGGCGAGAGCGGTTTTGATCGCGAATACAACTGCGGAAGCCTATATTGAATTGCGAAGGCAGCGGGCGATAAGGAAGTCCGAAGTTGCTCTCAAGGCCCTTGATGAAGAATTGAAAAAGCAGGGAGAGTTAGTTCAGCGGCGTAGAAAGGCTCTTGCTGTCTTAATTCAAAATTACTTGCCGACTTCTCCAGATATCTCCAATGCAACTCTTTTGGAGAAGTCTAAGTCAAAGCTGGTAGAGCTGAAGC
>CALGMJ010000033.1 GCA_937958875.1 uncultured Verrucomicrobiales bacterium
CCCGAAGTCGTCTCCCATCTCCTTCAAAAAGGAGCCGAACCGGACTCCCGAAATGACAAGGGCCAAACACCACTCGCTGGGGTCGCCTTTAAGGGAAATCTCGAAATCGTAAAACAGCTCGTCGAAGGTGGAGCAGATCCCGCTGCCGATCAGGGTGGAGGACGCACTCCGGCGATGTTTGCAGGCATGTTCGGAAATACCGAGATCGCCCGTTATCTCGAAGAAAAATCCAGCACCCCTTCCAAGAGAATCCTGCTTTTAAAACCAGCCACCCTTGCATTACTCACTTCCCCCCTTCGTTCTCTGTTCTTTAAAATCAGAAAGAAGAAAGAGAGTTCCTCAACTTAACTCTTCCCGCTGTTTCTTGGTCAGGCTTGCCACGACCAAGCTGTAAGAGTGATCGATCAGATCGCAGACTAATTCCGCGGTAAGAGCTCCGTCCAAGACCAAGGTATTCCAGTGCTTCTTGTTCATATGATACCCAGGCAAAACACCTTCGTATTCATCGCGTAGTTCAAGTGCGCGCTCAGGATCGCACTTAAGATTCATCCGCCCAACTTCCCCCTCAAATCCCAGCGTTGCGAACATTTTTCCCGCAACCTTATAAACCAACACATCAGGACCAAACGGGGTCTCTTCGCTCACCTTTCCACGAGAAAGAAGGTAGCCGCGGGTGTCATCGACAAGGAAACTCATTGCTTCATCTACTTCACAAACAGGTCTGGGTCTGCAATGAGCTCTCGATCAACAACGGCACCTTCTGAGAAATTTTTAGGGCGATACTGTGGCATTCCTAACTTTTCTAGACAGTGCAAGGCAGCCCAAGAATCGGTGCGCCAAAAACCAGCGCTAATTACAAATACAAGAGACAGCATCTGCATAAAAATACGATCATTATAATGACCTAGAGAATAGAATATTCCAGAATTCAGCGTCCAAAGCCAAAACATCCACATTTTACTTTTGCTCCATTCTTTAACCAATGATCGGTCAATATAATCCCGTTCTTTCTCCCAAAAACCTTTGTGACGAATAACATCAAAATGACGATCGAGGAAGCGCCTCATTCTGGCCTCCGTTCTTAAAGCCCTTTTTCGAAATCGAAATATGAGCATGGCTAAAAGCCATGCAATTGTAGCTGCAATTAAGATTTTTGGCGTAAATAAAGCAATCACCTCTAGCACGATCGCTATCTTATACCATCTCCCAAAACTTATGAAGGAAGTTTAATCCCCTCTCAAAAAAATAGTATCAAAGTTCCACCTTAAACTCTGACTCCTTACCAGCGACTGCGGCCACTTCTCAGGAGACCGACCATCACGCCCTGAATGACCAATTCCCGAGCCGGAATCAGATCAGGAAAATCGCTATTTTCTGCTCTAAGGTAAGGTTTCCCACCCTCCATAATGAAACGCTTCAAGGTCGTTTCTCCATCGATAAGAGCTGCTACGATGTCCTGATCTCTCGGTTCGCGGAATTCAAGAATGACGGTATCACCCGAACAAATATGGGCATCAATCATTGATTCACCACGGACACGAAGCGCAAAAGTGCGAGAATTTCGAGGGATGCCAAGGGAGGCGATATCGATAGAGACACAGCCTTCCTTTTCTTCAGCGACAGCTTCCGCCATGCCTGCCGCGATGCTTCCATAAATCGGAATATCGATGACCTCTTCACGCTCCAGCTCTTCGGGAAAAATGACTGCTCGAGCTTTTCCGGCAAGACGGACAATCACCCCCTTTCGCTCCAAAGCTCTAAGATGACTCATGGCTGCAGTCTGGCTTGCAAATCCAAAGTGAGCCTGAATCTCACGAGTGGATGGCATGACACCATTCTGGTGGTGAGAGAGTTTTAGAAAGCTCAGTAGCTCCTCTTGTCGCTTAGTAAGTCCGATCGCCATAAAATTTGAACAGTGATTTCTCGAACACTATTCAAAAGATCAAGCTCCGTCGAGGAATTTTTCCTAAAAATTAACGCAAAGGCTCACAACAATCCCCTCATGCCAAATCGCTTGTCATGCTCTCCCTACCAGCCAGACTGCTCGAGATGCGTCTGCTAGCTTCTTTCTGCCTCTTTACCTTAAGTGTTCTCACGGCTTGCTCTCCTGCTGCTCCGCCAGCAGTCATCGCTCCGCCCACCCCCACGGTGCCAGCACCTACTCAAGAAGCTGCACCGGTCTTAGTCACTCCGAAGGCGGTGCCACCCCCTCTTCCCACTCAGTCTGAGCCGAAGGTTTATGCTCAGAGCGCCCTCGCCGTTGACGCCGTGACAGGACGAATCCTTTTTCAGAAAAATGCTCATGCCAAGCGGGCCGTGGCTAGCACTCAGAAATTACTCACTGCGCTTGTCGTTTACCGTGCCGGCCCTCTGGAAGATCCCGTCAAAGTCACAAAGGAAGACACTCTCGTAGAACCATCAAAGCTGTATCTCAAAGCAGGTGAGATCTATCCACGCCACGAACTCATTAAAGCACTTTTAGTGAAAAGCGGAAACGATGTTGCGAAAGCACTCGCCCGCGATGTTTCAGGCTCGGAAGCGGCTTTTGTCGACCTCATGAATCGCACTGCTAAGGAACTGGGAATGCACAATTCTCACTTTAAAAACCCGCATGGCCTCACCGAGACGGGGCAATATTCAACAGCACACGATCTCGCAATCCTAGCGCGCGCCGTCCAGCAGATCCCCTTTCTCCGCCAGTGCATGAAGGTTAAAAATTACACCTTCACATATCCGAGCGGAAGAACTCGTGATATTCGGAATACTAACGAAATCCTTCACCAACTCGCCTTCTGTACCGGAATGAAAACCGGCACGACGAGAGCTTCAGGAAAGTGTCTGGTAGCCTCCGGCACCCTCAATGGCCGCAGTGTTATCACCATTGCGCTAGGATCGAAAGATCCTGACGTATGGAATGATACCGAGAAGATGCTTCGCTACACTCTCGAGTGAAGACCTTCTCCTTCTAATACTCTTCGGCGGTACCTTGGAATATAATTTTGATCCCCTTCTTTCTCCAAGCAGCTGCGATCTGGCCTTCAAGCTCAGCCCAAGTTCTACCAGCTCTCAGAACATCAACGAGCTCTTCCCCCTTAGTCCCAGCCCTCAGCGCCTTTAAGAAATTATTCAAATTAACACGTGAACCATTGTCGTCCATGTGAATGAAATAGGTCATAAGAACCATTCCCATGGCATAGTTGAATCGTGAGTTGGAAGTGAATTCGGTATAGGATTGCAACATGTATTTTTTGAGATTTTTAAAAACAATCTCATCGCCCAAAGAGCTCCCGGTCTGACTCTTTCGGTCATACTCAGTCACGGACTTACTGATCGCGCGGATGTTACTCCTAAAATTGTATCTCCCATTTTTATAGGGACTGGTGGAGACATATTCTGCCAAGCCTTCCGTAAACCAACCTCGTGACCCATGAGCGTAGTAGGCCCGGTCCGTAAGCTGATGCACCAGCTCGTGAGAAAGGGTCTGATTATTGACCTTGTAGTCAAACGAGTAGCCAGACCCGACTTTATTGACTCCTAAGCTCGTCAGAGGAACCATGACGGTATTTTTTGACCCAATGTAAACTCCTCCAGACGATGGCGGTCCGCCGTTTTCCACGTAGGCCTGCCGTGTCTCAAACAGTAAAATCCTGAGTTTTTTACTGGAATCAAATGAACGGGCCTTCTGGAAGTTCATTGGAACATCGACCATGACTTGAAAGGTCGCCTCAAACATAGTCGCAAACTTTCTAATAAGACCCACCTTCAAAGCAACATCACTGACAAATTCATAGTGCTCACTGTGATAAATGAATTCTTTCTTTTCTTCATCAGCGCTAATTTCAGTAACAATGGTCTTCTCCTTAAGAACGACTTCTCCCGGCCAAGGGTCATCATAATTTGCTCCTCCTTCGCTCTGCTCCTTAGATTCCTCAGGATCATCAGAGAGTTCTTTCACATATTCCTGATCTTCGGCACTGAGTAAATTAATGGGAACGGAACGCGTTTTTCCACCCTCCATTTTCAAGACGACTTTCCCGCCATCCATTTTGACAAATTCTGCCTCCATGGTGCTCCCCGCCGAACTTGTCCAAGTCCTAGCGTGAGTAGACAAAGTTAACGCAAGCAGCGCACAAAATACCCCTAAATTATTCACACACTTAAAAAAGCGCTTCGAGCGCTTAGGTCAACCGGGAAAACATTAATCTTTAGGCTGAGTCCTTAGACAAGGGAGACCACTTAAAATCTCTTTGTTTATCAAGGTTTTTTGAGCGACGTTATGCTGATCTAGCTTATCAACTAACATCTATATCGCCTCGCATTGTTTTGTTATGAGAATAACACGGCAGATTGTGGTCTAAAAAACAACGGCGCAGATTGTATCTGTTATCCCTTTGAGAAGGAACCCTGAGCCTTCAAGATCCCCGAATACTCAATTTTAAACCATATTTACGCCACCCTTTAGAAACTTGCTCCGCCAGTTGATCCCAGGTTCGCCCTGCGAGAAGAACACTCAGGAGCTCTTCGCCCTCCTTCCCCTCTCTCATCGCTTTCATAAAAGCATTTAGATTTTTCCGAGAGCCTTCATCATCCATGTGAATAAAGTAAGCAGTGAGTAGCATCCCGACGGCATAGTTGAAATTTCCATTTGCGGTAAAGCTATCGTAGCCTTGCAACATATACCCTTTTAGATTGGTGAGAGTGATCTCCTTCCCCAGATTACTACCCACTTTTTTCTTATAATCATACTCGCTCACTGACTTTGCGATATCTCGTAAATTCCCCTTAAAGGTAAAGCGACCCGAACTACTGTAAGGACTCGTCGAAACATATTCCGCGAGCCCTTCGGTGAACCAGCCGAGCGATCCATTCTTGTCATAGACGCGGTCTTGCAACTGATGAACGATTTCATGCGCAAGGGTCTGATTTTCAGCACCACTCTGCTTCGCATAGCGTGAACCGGATTTTCGAACTCCGAGGCTCGTCAGCGGGATCATGATGAGATTATTCCGCGACATATAGACGCCTCCCGATTGAGGAGGTCCACCATTGGCGATGTAGCTCTCCCGGGTTTCAAAAAGTAAGACCTTCAGGAGTTCCCCATCAGGAGCGTCACGCGCCCGATCGAAGCTCAGGGGTAATGTTTTCATCACCTTATAAGTAGCCTCGAACATTTTCGCAAACTCGCCCACAATAGATGGCTGGAGCTGAACATCACAGACAAACTCGTAGTGTGGACTCCGGTAAACAAAAGGCGGATTTTTGGGATCACCTACCGTTTGCACCTTCCAGCCACCATCCATCAGCACTCTCTCAGGCCAGGGGTCGTTCCAGTTTGGATTCACTGCCACCGCTTTTCGCCAGCCTCGGCGTTTACCTTGCTTTACGATCGACTTCCCCTCGGCTGCCTCAACCTTCTCTTTAGCTGGAGTTTTCTGCTGTTCGATGAAGGCCTGATCGGCTGCCGAGAGTGATTTGATAGGGATCGTGAATTCCTTCTTATTGCTAGAAAGCTGAATCGTCACCTTTTCACCAACGACTTTCACGAAATCAGCCTCAATTTTCTTGCCGCTCTCGTTTGTCCATGTTCTGGCAAATGCTGGCAGCAAGGCCATCAAAGCCAAAATCCATATCCATCCTCCTCTCTTCATCATTTCAAAAAAATATGGCGAATTCCTTCCCTAGCTCAAGCTGGATTTCCCTTCTCGCCAAATTGACAAAAAAGCAGGACTCTTTTGTGCGTGGACGAACTTTCAGAACTCGCCTCTCAGGGACTCCTGCGTCAGCTCCGCCCATGCTCAGCCCCCACTGCTGGAGAGATATTTATGGACGGCAAGAGGCTGCTCAATTTTTCCTCAAACGACTACCTAGGACTCTCCCGCCATCCCACACTCATCGAAGCGGCTGAAGAAGCGCTCCATCAGTATGGCACCGGGGCGTCAGCATCTCGCCTAGTGACAGGTTCACGGAACATTTTTCACGACCTTGAGGACTTCATCGCAGAGTCAAAGAAAACGGAAGCAGCACTCAGCTTTGCCAATGGTTACTCGACTGCCATGGGGACGATCCCCGCACTCGTCGGTAAAGGCGACACCGTGATTCTCGATAAACTCTCACACGCTTGCCTCATCGATGCCTCCCGCCTTTCAGGGGCCACTTTGCGCGTCTTCCCCCACAATGATCTTAATAAGTTAGAACGCCTCCTCCAGACAGCGAAGGGCCGAGCCCTGATCGTGACTGAATCAGTCTTTTCCATGGATGGTGATCGAGCACCGCTGAAAGAAATCTGCCAACTGAAAAACCAATATGGCGCCGAACTCCTTCTCGATGAAGCTCATGCCCTAGGGGTGCTCGGCCAGGAAGGGCAAGGGCTTGCCGAGGAACTAGGACTACAGGCACAGGTCGATTTTCAAATGGGCACACTTGGGAAAGCCGTCGGTTCTGCCGGAGGCTACCTCGCCACCTCCCGCAAGCAGATTAACCTTCTTATCAACAAAGCGCGCTCGTTCATCTACTCCACTGCTCCTCCTCCTTCACAGGCAGCAGCATCGTTGGCAGGGCTTGAGCTCATTCGAAGTGAGGAGGGACGCCTCCTAAGAGATACGCTGGCAAAGCATATCGCCTATTTTGGAGCTAGCTCTGCCATTATCCCCATCATTATCGGCGAAAATGACGCCACCTTAGCAGCTTCCGAACGACTTAAAAAAGCAGGCTACCTCGTCTACGCGATCCGCTACCCAACGGTAGCGCGAGGCACAGCTAGACTACGAGTCACCCTAAGCGCTGCACATCAAGAAGAAGATCTTGAAGGATTAAAAAAACTTTTATCTTTATAAATATTAGCAGCTTCTCAACATCCTAAACTCACATCTTTACGTATCATCTTATAGACTATGAAAAGAAAGATCACTCGCTGGATTTTATGCGGTCCCCTCTTACTCTTGGCAGGAGTATTCATCCACGCTCAAAGCCAAGAGCTCGCCCCCACTCAAACGGTGACTCTATTCGGTCAAGAATGCCCCGTAACGACTCTCGAGAACGGTACCATCGTCATTGATGCCAGTCACGTGGTGGCCTCTTCCATTAAAGTCAAAATCAACCCTGATGGGACGCGCACGACTTATTGCGGGAGGGACTTTCCCTCAACGAGTGAGCCAATTTCAATTTACACAGATCGATGAAATTATTCCTCCTCATCCTTCTTTTCCCCTCTCTCATCTGGGCTCAGTTCTCGGTGAATTATATCGACGCCGCAGATACTGGTTTTTTCGATCCTCAGGAAGTGACTCCTGTGGGTAAAAATACTGGAACGACTCTGGGAGAACAACGACGAATCGCCCTAGAAAATGCCATCAAAATCTGGGAAAACCACCTTGAATTAAATGGCCCCGTTTCCATCCGAGTCGATTTCGCTCAACTTTCTATCTTCACACTCGCACAGGCGAATTTTGGCACTTTTGCAAAGGGATTTCCTGAGGCTCCAGATGAAAATTTAGTATATCCAGGCGCTCTCGCAAATCATCTCACTGGTAGTGACACCAATCCAGAAGCAGACGAAATTTTGATCACCTTTAACACTCTGAATAATTTCTACCTTGGCCTCGATCATACCCCGCCCACAGGGCAAGACGACTTTCAAACGATCGCGGCGCATGAAATTGCTCACGGGCTAGGTTTTCGCGCTGACGTTACCGAAACCGGAGGATTTGCCATCCTAGACAGCCCCACGGTTTTCTCCGCAAACCTTCACAGCCTCATTTTTGGAAAAAACTACTCTGAGCTAACCGATGCCGAACGCCAGACCGCCAGCCGAGCTCCAGGTCTCACCGTTTGGCAAGGGCGTGGTACCCAACTCGGAAGTTCCTCCTTCATTTCCGGCGGTCAAACCGCGACCAAAGTCAGAATCATAGAAGACGGCCAGACTACCCAATCATTCTTCGCCCTTCCTGCAAACATTGGCCCTGCCATTCCCTCAGCAGGTATTACTGGGGAACTCATTTTAGTAGACGATGGGGTCGCACCATCGGCCGACGCCTGCCAGACTCCCTTTGTAAATGCGACAGAGATCGCAGGTAAGATCGCACTCATCGATCGCGGCACTTGTACGTTCACTTCCAAACTCGAAGCGGCACACGACGCCGGGGCCATCGCTGTAATTATTGCGAACAATGTGCCCAATGGACCAGTCGGCATCGGAGGAACTGGAGCCGTTCCTGATATTTCCTCTGTCGGTGTTGATCAAGCGACGGGTCAACTCCTAAGGAATTTGCCCGCAGGGACTCAAGTCACGATTGGATTAGGCAGTGAATCCGGCACTCTCGATGGTCGCCCCTACCTTTCTACTCCAAGCACTTTCAATGGTGGCAGCTCCCTCTCACACTGGGATAGCACCTCCTCGACAAACCTCCTCATGGAGCCGACCAACACAAGCATCCCCGGCCAGCTCGACCTCACCCTCACCGCTCTCAGAGACATGGGCTGGACGGTGAAAAACATCCCTTTTCCCAATACCGACTATCCTCTCTGGGAATCCCTGAACGTCTCTGGCACTCTCGGACGTGAAGCAG
>CALGMJ010000034.1 GCA_937958875.1 uncultured Verrucomicrobiales bacterium
CAACAAACTCGCTGAAGGAGCGCAATACATCGAAAAACATCAGCTCGATAACATCGTCCTCCTTGCCGACCTCTTTCACATGAACATTGAGGAAAGTGACGTCGCGCAAGCGCTCATCGACGCTGGCAAGCACACTGGCCACGTCCACTTTGCGGACTCCAACCGCTCCGCCATGGGCATGGGTCACACCGATTCCGCACCCATCATCGCTGCACTGAAAAAAGTAGGCTACACCGGCTACCTCTCAGCGGAAGTCTTCCCTAAGCCCGACGCGGACACCTGCGCGGCCCAGGAAATCAAAGCCATCAAAGCGGCCCTCGCTTGATTTTTAGAAAAAGGTGACCTAACCTACTCCCATCAATGAGCACGACGCCTCGACCACCAACAAAGAAAATTCCCGCCATCAGGACCGGGAATTGGAAGACTCATTACGGGAGTTGGGACGGGTTTCACAAAGCTGCCGAAGCCTCGGTTGGCAGGAAGCTCGAGAAAATTACCGTCAATCTCTCACCTCTCTTGCCGAGCGCTACCCCATCAGTCTTAAAATCGCTGAAGGATTAGTCGCTAATCTCGAGGCCTTCGTCGGTGGTGACGAACACATCAACATCCGCATCGCCAACGAACCGGAGCGGATCTTCAAGATCACCAAAGCTGATCAATTCGGCTGTGACGTCCTCTTCGATCCCCATGATCCTGAACTCACAGGACGGAATTTCCTCGCTCGCGGGAATGACGATCCATGGTTCTACCTCGAGCGCTGGAGACTACTGAACTCTATCGGAGAGTATCACACCCGCTTCGAAGGCCTCGTGGCCCCTGAGCGCAACGGCTGGCTTCCACGTATCTGCGTCAGCCAGCCCGTTCTCATCGAGAAAAACCCTACCCAAAAAGAAATTTCCGACAGCCTGGAACCTTTCGGATTTCATGAAGTCAGTCTCGGCGCCTACTACTCCAGCGAAAGTAACATCCTGCTGAGTGATGCTTTCCCCCGGAATGTCCGTATCCACCAAGGCATCCCTGCCCTCTTCGATGCCATTGCCTCAACTCCTCCACCCTCAGTGGTAAAGTGGCTTAAAGGAAAATCCCCCACCTTGGCCTGAGTCTATTTTGGGCCGCAGTTTTTTCCTTTCCAATCAATTTTTTGTCAGACACGTTCCCATCTTCTAAGGTCAATTACGGTCTTTAGAACACTATTCATATACCCATGGAAAAACGTCCTCTTGGTAGCACTGACCTTGAACTCCCTATCTTATCCTTCGGAGCCTCATCCCTGGGCGCAGAATTTCGCGCCATCGATCTGAATGAAGCCTTCGGGGCCGTCCACACCGCCCTCGATCTTGGGATGAACTTCATCGACACCTCCCCTTACTACGGCCGTGGCATGTCAGAAGTCATGCTTGGCCGCGCTCTGAAAGGGATCGATCGCTCAAGCTATCTTCTCGGGACCAAGCTCGGTCGCTACACCGATCGCCATTTTGACTTTTCCGCAAATCGGGTCGAAGAATCCCTCGAGATCTCCATGCACCGTATGGGCACAGACTACCTCGATCTCATCCTCCTCCATGACGTCGAATTCGTAAAACTTCCCCAGATCTGGGAAGAAACCATCCCCGCTCTCGTGAAAGCGAAAAAGGAAGGCAAAGTCCGCGCTATCGGCTTCTCCTGCTACCCCATGGCTTGCTTTAACAAAGTTCTCGACCACGTCGAAGACGACATCGACTGCGTGCTGAGCTATAATCAATACACCCTTCAAAATACTGCCTTCGCAGACGACCTCGTCCCCCGCCTAAAAGCTAAGGGACTGGGAGCGATCAACGCCGGCCCATTCTCTGCCCGCCTCCTCACCAATGCCGAGCTCCCCGCCTGGCTCAAGGAACCAGAAGAAGTCAAAGCCGCTGCTCGTGCCGCCGCAAAACTCTGTGATGACAACGGCGTCGATATCGCCCAACTCGCACTGCAGTATTCCTGCTCTCACCCAGACATCGCCTCCACCGTCGCGGGCTCTGCTAACCCCAAGAACGTCGAAAAATGGGCCAAATGGCTCGCCGAACCGATCGATCAAAGCCTGCTCGCCCAAGTTCAGGAAATCTTCGCCCCCGTCAAAAACATCGGACACGCAGAAGGCCTCCCAGAGAACAACTAAGAAGAACTCACTCTTCACTACTCACCACTCACTATTCAAATGTCTTTTGCGATCGAATTTACGGATGTCAAAGAAATCAAAGCCGTTGACCTCCCTGATGTAGAAGCCCCTGGCCCAGGCGAAGCCCTCGTGCGCACCCACCGGATGGGTATCTGTGGCACTGACCTTTCCTGCTACCTCGGGAAATTCCCTTTTTTCGCCTACCCTCGTACCCCGGGTCATGAACTTGGCCTCGAAGTCATTGCCGTCGGTGAAGGCGTCACCAACGTCAAAGCAGGCGACAAATGCTCCCTCGAGCCATACTTGAATGACCCTGAGTCCATCCCCTCGAAAAAAGGTCACTCAAATGCCTGCTCGAACGTCTCTGTCGTAGGAGTTCATCAGTCCGGCGGCCTGCGGAAAAGCCACTGGACCGTTCCTGCTCATAAGCTTCATCCTGGAAATGATCTCACCTATGACGAGCTCGCCCTCGTCGAAACTCTCGCCATCGGCTACCACGCCGTAAAACGCGGAAATCCTCAACCTGGTGAAACTGTCATGGTCATCGGCGCGGGCCCCATTGGCCTTGCCGCTCTTGAGTTTCTCAAGCTCATGGACCTTAAAGTCCTCGTTGTCGACTTCGCCCAAAACCGCCTCGACTTCTGCCAAGAAAAGCTGGGCATCGAGCACCCTGTGCAGGCCAAGCCTGACGGATCACATCTCGCCGAGATCGAAAAAATTACCGAAGGTGGTTTCTGTGACGTCATCATTGATGCCACTGGACACGCAGGCTCCATGGTCGGCTGCTTCGAATACGCTGCCGTAGGTGGCCGAGTCGTCTACGTCGGCATCACGGCACAAGATATTGTCTTCCCGCAGGCCCCGTATTTCCACCGCCGTGAACTCTCTGTAATGGCCAGCCGAAATGCCCTTCCAGCCGACTTCCCAGAAATCATCGAGATCATCCGTGATAAGAAGATCAACCTAAACAACTGGATCACCCATCGCCTCGACATCACCGAAGTGCCAGAGGAATTTGATAAATTCACCGACCCAAAACTCGGCGCTATCAAGGCCGTCATCACGGTGAATGACTAAAGAACCCTCCTCTTATTCTTAGACTGTGATCAGCATAGATTGGTCACAGTCTCATCCGATCAAAAGATCTAGCCAGAGAGCATTTTGATAGATATTCACTAGATACACCTAAATCTAGTTATCTTGAAAAAAATACTCATCATTCTCGTCCTAACGATCATCGTCTGGACCTACTGGCAAAAATCAGATCCTCCCATTAACACGCAATTATCTGCCTCGGCTAAAACCGAAGCCAACATCAGTGTAAGAGCTGAAGATCGGCCAAATCACCGCTCAACAAAGAAACTTATTTCCGATACAATCGAAGATCTTCCCCTAAAACCTGAAGATCTCCGCACTGAAGAACGCCCTCCTGAACCGGAACACGAGAAATTGCAGTTTGCAGAACCCATCCCAGACCGCCCTGGCTTTGTGATAAACCCCTTCACTAGAAACTTGGTCGACGTCAGAGGAATCCCGCCAGGCTCTATAGTGATAGATCCGGCAGATCCTGATAAGTCTGTGAATCGATTTAGAGTCCCTCTGGAGTAGCCCGAAAACAACTTCAGAGCCCTGGAAAAGGACTCCCCCCCTCTTTTCTTTTCCACCGTTCCTCAGCACTCGGTCGATCGCTCTCATCCACCAATGACCAAAAGTGTGCATCTACGACTTCTGAACTCAAAACCCGGGGAGCGTGTTTTTTTGGTCCCTCACCTCTAGGAAAAACCAAGTCAGCAATCGAAGTGGTCTTCGATTTTTTGGACTGCTTTCTCTCCTCCATGCTTCAACACAATATCCCTGAAATTCTGCTCGTCGAGAGAAAGCCCCTGAGCTTCCATCACTACAAAAATATCACTCCAATCCTTTGCCTTGTCTTCGCGCCCCTCCTGATGAAGAACATGTAACTTCAAGGCCACCAATGCTTCACAACCAAGCTTAACCTGCTTCCCTATTCTAAGTCAGTTCAACATTTCTACCCTCTCCCTAAAAAAATCCCTGACCTGTCAGACAATTCCCCTTAAACCAAGCCAGCACGAATTTCGAGACACATAAAACCCATCCTATGAAAACTTGCCCTAAATTCACCTTCGGCGTTGGCGATCGTTTCGCTCATGGCGCACACGCACAACTTCAGGCCTTCATCGATGCCAAGGAACTCGGCATCGACA
>CALGMJ010000035.1 GCA_937958875.1 uncultured Verrucomicrobiales bacterium
ACAGGACCAGGTAGATAGATCGGGTCCAAGGGAAAAGCCGTGTCTAGGAAGGTTTCAGAACGGGGTCCCTACACAAGGGAGAAACTCAGAGCAGAGGCAGGGCGAAACCTGAGGTATTAGCGGAAGAAAACCACTGATTACCCAGATTCCACTGATTTTCTTAGGCTCCGCAATATAGGTATCAGTGAAATCTGGGTAATCAGTGGTTTTTAAAACGATTTTCCAAGTAATAGCGATCACTCTAGCAAGATTTTAGTCTGGATTACTCCCTTGTGTAGGGACCCTGGGTTTCAGAAAGTGATTAATTGATAGAAAATGGCGTCAAGATGAACCGATGAGCCTCCAGGATTTCTACTTCAGCCTTGGAAGGTGAAGTTTTGTTGGGAACGGTTGGCTATCGTTCAGATAAGCTGAAAAATGCTCATTTTTTCAGCATGTTAAGTGGCCGAGGAGGTCGTGAAAAACAGAAAAGGCAAGCTCTCGGGTCAGAGCTTGCCTTTCCTGAAATAAAACGATTTCGCTTTCTACGCTTCCACTGGTTCGGCGGCCGTTTGGTCCTCGGTGTAGCCATTTTCTTCGGCGTATTTCCGGACGTCTGCGGTGATTTTCATGGAGCAGAATGTCGGTCCACACATAGAGCAGAAGTGAGCGGTTTTTGCTCCTTCAGCAGGGAGGGTTTCATCGTGGAAGTCGATAGCCCGTGCGGGGTCGAGGCCGAGGGCGAATTGGTCGCGCCAGCGGAATTCGAAGCGGGCTTTTGAGATGGCATTGTCACGTTCTTGAGCGGCAGGGTGGCCTTTGGCGAGGTCAGCAGCGTGGGCGGCAATCTTGTAAGTGATGACTCCTTCACGGACATCGTCACGGTTTGGAAGGCCGAGGTGCTCTTTAGGAGTGACGTAGCAGAGCATGGCACAGCCATACCAGCCGATGTTTGCTGCCCCGATGCCGGAGGTGATGTGATCGTAACCAGGGGCGATGTCAGTAGTGAGGGGCCCGAGGGTGTAGAAGGGGGCTTCATGACACCAGTCGATCTGCTTCTGCATGTTTTCCTCGATGAGCTGCATGGGAACGTGGCCCGGGCCTTCGTTCATGACCTGGCAGCCTTTGGCCCAAGCGCGCTTGGTGAGTTCACCCTGGATTTCGAGTTCCGCGAGTTGGGCGTAGTCATTGGCATCTGCAATGGAACCAGGGCGGAGGCCATCACCGATACTAAAGGAAACATCGTACGCGGCGCAGATGTCACAGATTTCATCCCAGTGGGTGTAGAGGAAGTTCTCGGCATTATGAGCGAGGGTCCACTTCGCGAGGATGGAGCCGCCACGGCTCACGATGCCGGTCATGCGGCGCGCGGTGTGAGGGACGAAGCGCTTGAGAACAGCGGCGTGGATGGTGAAGTAGTCGACGCCTTGTTCAGCCTGCTCGATGAGGGTGTCACGGAAGAGTTCCCAAGTCAGGTCTTCTATCTTACCATTAACCTTCTCGAGAGCCTGGTAAATCGGCACAGTGCCGATGGGGACGGGTGAGTTCCGGAGGATCCATTCGCGGGTGGCGTGGATGTTTTTTCCGGTGGAGAGATCCATCACGGTGTCGGCGCCCCATTTGGTGGACCAGCGCATTTTTTCGACCTCTTCATCGATGGTGGAAGCGACGGCGCTGTTGCCGATGTTGGCGTTAATTTTAACGAGGAAATTCCGCCCAATGATCATGGGCTCGAGTTCCGGGTGGTTGATATTTGCGGGGATGATGGCGCGGCCGCGAGCCACTTCGGAACGGACGAACTCAGCGGTGATGAGTTTTGGAATTTCAGCGCCGTAGGTCTGGCCTGGGTGCTGATGGTTCATGACGTTGCGCGAGACTTGCTTGAAGGGGTTGATCTCGCTCGGACGTGGCATTTCGTAGCCTTCAGGAGTGGCATTTTTCTGCCGCACGAGTTCTTTGACCTGCTCTGAAGCATCCTCGGGAAGTTCGTCGAGAGTAGGGTAGCGATCGTGGATGGTTTTAAACTCTTCGAGACGGCCGTTGTTTTCGCGGATGGCGATGAATTCCATCTCAGGGGTGATGATGCCTTGGTCAGCATACCATTTTTGAGTCACGGGCTTTCCAGTGGAGCGCAGTGGCTTACGCTTGAGGCCGGGGTATTCCTTGAGCTTATTTTTAGAAGCTTTGTTCTCGTTGTATTTCTCAGCGTGGACGTCGCTGAGGTAGCCATTGTCGGAAGGTTTGACCTCGCGGCCGTCGTATTCCTCGACGTCTTCGCGGGCTAAAATCCAATCACGGCGTAGAGCGGGGAGGCCCTGAGTGACGTCACCTTCAAAGGCTGGATCTCCCCAAGGACCAGCGCAATCATAGACGCGGATGGGAGCATTTTCCTCGATACGGCCATTTGGGTGTTCCGTCGGGGAGAGGCGAATCTCTCTCATGGGCACCTTTAAGTCAGGATGGATTTGGCCTGAAATGTAAACTCGGGTGGAGTTTGGGAAAATAGTGGGGTCGCGCTCGATGGCGGCGAGTTCCTCGGAGTTATCGATATCTTCGACGAAGTTTCCGGTGTAGTCGCTGCGTTGTTTAGAGTTCTCTGGAGTGACTCCGTTTTGTTCAGGTGAAATCATGATGAATTTGGTGGTGAGATGTTGAGAGGTGAAACGAAAAAAGCCTGTCGGGCTCCAAAATGAAGGCGCGACAGGCGTGAGAAAGATTTCTGGTCTGACTCCTGATTCCGGGTGAGCCGGTCTCAGTGGTGAGGGTATAATCTCAGGATTTCTGCCTTACGGCGGAAAAACACCCCTGTCTCTGTGGAGAAGACCGTGGAGGCGAGAGAGGGATTTGTCAACGAAGGGCTTTTTTTAGAAAGACGATAGGCCTGTTTACGAGGTGGGGTTGAGGGCTTGAGAGATGAAGGGGGCAGTTTGAGATTTTTTTGACTTTGCGACCTCTTCAGGGGTTCCCATGGCGATGATTTGTCCGCCTTTCGGGCCAGCTTCGGGTCCTAGATCGATGACGAAGTCGGCCTCTGCGGCGAGATCCATGTGGTGCTCAATGACTACGACGGTGTGGCCTTCATCGACGAGGCGGTGGAGGACATCAATGAGGCGAGCGACGTCCTGTTGATGGAGTCCGATGGTGGGCTCTTCGATGAGGTAGAGATTGGTATTGGTGGGCCCGATGTCGGTGATCTTGGGGCGGCCTTTAATGAGCTGAGTGACGAGCTTGAGGCGTTGCGCTTCGCCGCCGCTGAGAGTTGGGCTGGGTTGACCGAGCGAGAGGTAGCCTAGACCAGTGTCGGAAAGGAGCTGGAGTGGTTTTTGAAGTTTGGGATGGGCGGTGAAAAATTCGGCAGCGGTTTTGATATTCATGCGCAGGATATCACCGATGTTTTTCCCGTTATAAAGCACTTCTAAGGTGGCGGGGTTGTAACGATCACCATGGCAAGATTCGCAGTCGATCCAGGTGGTGGGGAGGAAGTCCATTTCCAATTTGATCCGTCCGTTGCCTTTGCATTCCGGGCACTGACCTTCCTTGTTATTGAAAGAAAAGCGGGAGGCAGTGTAACCCCGCATGCGCGCGTCTGGGAGCTGGGCGAAGAGGGCACGGATATGGTCGAAGAGTTTGACGTATGTGGCGGGGCAGCTACGGGAGGTTTTTCCAATAGGCGATTGGTCGACCTCGTAGCGGTATTTGAAATTTTCGAAGCCGATAGCCTTGGTGTAAGGAGGATTCTGCGGGTCTTTCTCACAAGCGACGGAAAGGCAGCCCCGCATGAGCGATGACTTGCCAGAGCCGGAAACGCCGGTAAGGACGGTGAGGCGTCCGATGGGGATTTGGGCGTTAAGATCTTTTAAGTTGTTAATGGTGCAGCCCTTGAGGTGAAGCCAGCCTTTGCGTGATTTGAGGGCGGGAACTTTACGGCGTTTTCCTTGGCTCGGATGCTGGAGGGGTTCCTTGAGAACTCGTAGAGTGGGAGATTTTTCGAGGTTGGCCTTGGTCGTCTTAGGAAGTCCTGAGAAGACGATTTCTCCTCCCTCGACGCCTGCTCCGGGACCGAGATCGATGAGGTGGGTGGCGGCTTTAATGGTGTCTTCATCGTGCTCAACAAGGACGAGGGAATTTCCTTTTTCTTTGAGAGCCTGAAGTGTTCCGAGGAGGGCGGTGTTATCTCGTGGATGGAGTCCGATGGTGGGCTCATCGAGAATGTAGAGCACGCCTTGAAGGTTAGATCCGAGCTGGGCCGCAAGCCGGATACGCTGGGACTCACCGCCACTGAGAGTGGTAGCAGAACGGTCGAGCTGAAGGTAGCCGAGGCCGACGTGATCGAGGAATTCTAAGCGCTGAGTGATTTCTGGTACGATATCTCTCGTGATTTCTTTATCGCGACCGGAAAATTTGAAAGATTTGATGAGTTTTTGAGCTTCGAGAACACTGAGTGAACTGAGGTGGGGTAGGCTTTGTTTTTTGATGAGGACGTGGCAAGAGGACTCACGAAGGCGTGCGCCGTAGCAATCGGGGCAGGTGGTTTTTTCGTCAGGATCGTTGAGTGATTTTTCCTGCTGAATTTCCGCCTCGGCCTCAGAGTTGAAGCCTTTTGAATCGAAGCGTTGGTTCGTGAGGTAGCCGTAGCCACGACAGGTGGAGCACCATCCACGGGGGGAGTTGAAGGAGAAATGATGGGGATCCAGTTCTTCAAATGATTCTCCCGTGGTGGGTGAGACTCGCGCAGTGGAGAAGGTCTGAAGATGGCCTTTCGAATCAAGAGTGCGGAAGGTTCCTTTGCCGACCTGGAGGGCGCGGGCGATGAGTTCGGCCATGTCAGATTTCGCAGTGAGTTCACCAGTGACAAAGTCGATATCGTGGGCCTTGTGACGGGCGAGGGGTTGGAAGTCTTCGGTGCGGATGAGTTTGCCATCAATGAACATTTCTTCGATGCCGGCCTTTTCCGCAGCGAGGGCGTATTCTTTGTGGAAGCCTTTGCGAGCTTTAAGGACTGGGGCGAGGAGCTTGAGGCTCTTTTGTTTTTTAAGCAGCTTTTCGAGCTGGTCGCCAATAGCTTCGGGTGTTTGTGAAATAACGGGTTCGCCGGATTGCGGACAGTGCTGGAGCCCGACTTTGGCGTAGAGGAGACGAAGGAAATGATAGATCTCGGTGACGGTGCCGACGGTGGATTTTCCGCCGCCGCGAGAGATGCGCTGTTCGATGGCGACTGTAGGTGGGAGTCCGGTAATGAGGTCGAGGTCTGGCTTTTCCAGCTGGCTGGCAAACTGGCGCGCGTAGGGTGACATCGAGTCGAGGAAGCGGCGCTGGCCTTCCGAGAAGAGGACGTCAAAGGCGAGGGTAGATTTTCCACTGCCGGAGAGGCCGGAGATGACGACGAATTCGTGATGGGGGATTTCTAGGGAAAGGTTTTTGAGGTTGTGATGGCGAAGGCCGGAAATTTGAATGCTCTGATCGGTGAGGGCTGCATTGGTTTTCTTTTTAGCAGGTCGGGTGGTTGGTTTTCCCGCGAGAGCGATGCCGGTGTGAGTTTTCTTTTTAGCGAGCTGAGCGGGGGTGCCTTCGAAGACGATTTGGCCGCCCCGATCACCTGCTTCGGGGCCCATTTCGATGACGTGATCGGCATTTTTAATGACGTCAGTCTGGTGCTCGATGACGAGGAGGGAGTAGCCCGCATCGGTGAGGCGGTGGAAGATGGTGAGGAGCCGTTCGATATCAGTGAAATGGAGGCCGGTGGTGGGCTCATCGAGGATGAGTAGGGTGTTGATATGCCCGGTGCGGTCGCTGAGAAGTTGGCAGAGTTTCAACCGCTGGGCTTCTCCACCACTGAGCGTGTTGAGAGGTTGGCCGAGACGGAGGTAGCCGAGGCCGGTATCGACGAGTGGCTGGAGGGCGAGCTTTGCCTTATTGATGAGGAGTTCGGCTCGGCGTTCTGGGGCTGGGATTTGATCGAGAAAGGCGAGGGCTTCGGTGGCGGTGAAAGCGAGTAGATCAGTGACAGATTTACCATGAATTTTGATCTCTTGAGCGGCGCGGGTGAAGCGTGAGCCATGGCACTCTGGGCAGGTGAGATAGAGATCGGAGAGGAACTGCATTTCGACCTTTTCAAAGCCATTGCCGGAACAGCGTTGGCAGCGGCCGGTGCCGGAGTTAAAAGAAAAGTAGCCCGGAGTGAGTTCGCGCAGTTTTGCCGCCGGGGTCTGGGCAAGGAGTTGACGAAGATGCTCGAAGGCTCCGAGAAGGACCGCGGGAGTGGAGCGAGGGGTGCGGGAAAGAGGAGATTGATCGACGAGTTTGACGCCCGCGAGTTCATCCATTCCTTTGATCTTAGCAGGGGCGGGTTCATCTTCGGTCACGACCCCGAAGTGGCGGGCGAGATTTTGAAAAAGGATGGGGTGAGCTAGGGTGGATTTTCCTGAGCCAGAGACTCCAGTAAGGCAGACGAAGATGCCGAGGGGGAGGTCAAGGGTGAGCTCCTTGATATTATTGGCGCTCGCTCGGGTGAGGTAAAGATGTGCTTTTGGAGTGCGCGTTTTCTCAGGAGTTGGAATTTCTTTTTTTCCGAGGAGATAAGGAAGAGTGGTGGATTGAGGGTGTTTCTTAAAAGATGCGGCGGTGAGTTTTCCTGAGGTGTGAGCGACGATAGTTCCGCCGCCTTCACCAGCCTGCGGACCGATATCGATGAGGTTATCTGCCTGGCGCATGACTTCCTCATCATGCTCGACGACGACGAGAGTGTTCCCTTTATCTCGAAGAGCGTGCATCACTCCGGTGAGACGGCCAATGTCTCGGTGGTGAAGCCCGACGGTTGGCTCATCAAGGACGAAAAGAGTGTGGGTGAGGGCTGAGCCGAGACAGGTGGTGAGATTGACACGGGCGATCTCACCACCGCTGAGAGTGCGGGCGGGGCGGTCGAGAGTGAGATAGCCCAGTCCGACCTCGACGAGGTAGTGGAGGCGCGATTGAATTTCGCTGAGAATGAGTTTGGTCGATTTATCGAGAGGGGCGTGTGTTTTTTCGACTGAGTCGAAGAAGAAGACTAATTGATCGATGGGAATGTGCCAAAGCTCAGGGAGCGTTTTCCCTAAGATTTTAAAAGCGAGCGCTTCGGGCTGGAGGCGACTGCCGAGGCATTCAGAACAGGTGGTGTAAGCGCGATAGCGTGAGAGAAAGACGCGGACGTGCATCTTGTAGGCTTTGGTCTCCATCCAGTCGAAAAATCCCTGAATACCATACCAGCGTTTTTCCTGCCAAAGTTGTTCAGATTGTTCGAGAGAAGAAAGGGTGCTGGTCGTACTGCGTTCACCGTACTTAACCCAATTTTGTTGATCGGAAGTGAGTTGGTTCCAGGGGGTTTTAGGGTCGAGCTGCGCTTCTTTACAGGCGCGAAGGAGGTCTCGTTGGCAGTCTTCTCCGCGTTCGCCCTGGAAGGGTTTGATCGCGCCTTGCCGGAGTGAGAGGAGGTGGTTCGGAATCGCGCGGTCGAGATCAATGCCGATGACACGGCCGAAGCCTCGGCAGTTCTGGCAGGCCCCGAGTGGAGAATTAAAGGAGAAGAGGGAGGAGGTGGGTTGGCGGAGAGGAGCCCAGGAAGTTGTGAAGGTGGTCGCTTCTTTTTCCAGACTTGCGACTTGGGTAAAGCAGCGCCCTTTTCCTAGGGTCAGAGCAGCTTCGAAGGATTCGGTGAGGCGAGCTTTGTTCCGGGGGGTGACTTTGACACGATCTTGAATGACGGTGATTTCACGCGGCAGCTTATTGATCTTCGGGTCGCTATCGGTGCGGAGAACTTCTCCATCGAGGAGGATTCTCAGATAGCCCTGAGAATGGAGAAAGGGGAAGAGGTCCTCCGGGGTGGTGTCGGCAGGAACGGGGATGGGGAAGAGAACGAGTAGGTTATCATCGGTATGATGTTCCAGGCTGGACTGGAGGATGGATGCGGGAGTGTCTGGGCTGACTTCTTCGCCAGTGTGCGGATGGTATCCGGTGGCGAGGCGGGGGTAGAGGAGTTTGAGATAATCATTAACCTCCGTGAGGGTGCCGACGGTTGATCGGGTGGTGCGGATGGTGTTTTTTTGCTCGATGGCAATCGCAGGTGGGATGCCATCGATCTTATCGACCTCGGGTTTATCCATACGGTCGAAAAATTGTCGGACGTAGGGCGAGAACGTTTCTACGTAGCGCCGCTGCCCTTCGGCATAAAGGGTGTGGAAAGCGAGAGATGATTTTCCGCTTCCAGAAGGACCTGTGATGACAGTCAGTTCACCAATGGGGAGATCAAGATCGATCCCCTTGAGGTTATGCTGACGGGCTCCGCGAATACGGATGGCATTTTTTTCATCTGAATTCTTAGAAACGCTCTTTTTAGGCACGCGTTGAAACTAGCGTGGAAGGCTAGGGGTGCAAGGGGACGCTTCTTCGATTTCGCAGCTACTGAGGAATCTCAGGATAGTTCCCTCGGAGGATGGCGTGGAGGCGGTTTTCATCTGCCGAAATGAGTCCCTTTTCTTGCTCAATGAGTTTTACCACGTAATCGAGACTATTTTTGCGGAACTTCTCTGCCTCTTGATCAAGAGCGGCAAAATAGCTAGCACGGGCTTGATTAAAGGGTTTTGCATGACGTTCCTCTCTACGGAAGATTGTCTGCTGTTTCCTCGCCTCGCGAAGCTTTGTTTTCATCGAGTCAGGGAAGCCGGAAGGAAGATTGTTGGGAAAGATGTTGGTGCGCCGGCTTTGAGTGAGGAGTTCATTGAACTGCTTTTTCTGAGCCGGTGAGAGAGTTTTGACTTCTTGCTGCGTGGCGCGGTCAAATGTGCGAATAAAGCGATGATCACCACGTTGAAAACGGCTATAATAGGGACGAGAATCGATCTGGATTTGATTTCGAATTCCATTAATCGCGGTCGAGGCGATTTGGTGATAAGTGCGTCCATCTGAGTGGACGAGTTGAGCTTTTGGAGCTGATGAGGAGTTGTTTGAAGGGCTAACAGTGGTCGCTCCAGCTCCGGTTCCAGATGGAGTATTCGTATTTGGTAGAGGTGGTGGCTGAGCGATAGTGGTAGCTGTCTGTTTATTCGAGATGACGAAGTAAATGACCGCAGCGACGGCGCCTACGCCTACCAAGGCAATAAGAGATGAGATGCCAGATTTCTTTTTCCCGGGCATTGCGCCGAGGGCGTGTGGCTGGGTGATAGCAGCCTGAGTGAGGGGGCCGCTGACCATGGGTTGAGTCAAGGGAGCGGTGACTCGGACATTTACGTGAGTGGTAATCTGTCCGGTAGAGCTAAGTCCGGTTTTGAGCCGGGTAGGGCTGGTGGCATTTTCGAGCTTGGGGAGCAGTTCTTTGATCTCCTTGATAAGCTCGTGAGTGTCACGATGGCGTTGCTCAGGAACAGGGTGAGTTGCCTTTCTGGTAATATTATCAAAGCGAGGATCTATGCCAGTCACCATGTATGAGCTATTTGGCTTTGGGAGTTCGCCAGTAAGAAGCTCACAGAGCATCGCTCCGATGGAGAAAATGTCTGAGCGCTGATCAACGGGGTATTTTTTCGAATAAACCTCTGGCGCGGTATAGCCTGGGGTGCCGAAAACAGTCCGTTCACGAACTCCGCGGCTATCGACAGAGCGGGCGAGCCCGAAATCTCCAACCTTCGGAGTGGCGTCAGGAAGAAGAAGAATATTGGCGGGTTTTAGGTCACGGTGCAGGATTCCATTGTCGTGCGCGTGCGCGACTCCCTTTGCGATGCGTGAAATCATCTTAAAGGCCGTGATGGGGTCGATCTGCTTTCGATGAGCTGAGTAGTAAAGAGCCTTCCCTTTGACGAACTCCATCGCAATGAACAGCATGCCATTGACATCTCCGAAGTCATACACCGCCATGAGATTGGGGTGATTTAACTTCGCCATAGCCTTGGCTTCAGCTTCGAAATTTTCTCGGAATTGCTGATCAGCGCCGAATTCCCTAGGGAGAATTTTGATCGCGACATCACGGTCGAGCGATTTCTGCTTCGCTCGGTAAACCGCTCCCATGCCACCGGCTGCGATAAAATCGGTAATGTCGTAGGCCGGGAAAAGGGGACTAAGTTCCTCTGGTGTAGGAGGAATGAACTTCTTTTTGCTGGCAGATTGGTCCGATGACATCGAGGGCGGGATATAGCGATGATGTTAGAGAATTTCCGCAATTTGAACTGCATTGAGGGCAGCTCCTTTACGAACTTGGTCCCCTACAATCCAGACAGTGAGTGCATTGGGCAAGACTTGATCTTCACGAATTCGGCCAATGAGGCAATCGTCCTTCCCTGTGGTGTCCAGAGGGACGGGGTAGAGGGCCTTTTCGGGATCGTCTACAAGTTTGATTCCGGGAGCGTTTTCGAAAGCCTGACGGGCGGCTGCTACGCTTGGCGCTTTTTCGAAAATCGCAGTAGCGGAGATCGAATGTGAGCGCATGACTGGGACTCGGACACAGGTGCAGGTAACCTTGAGCTCTGGGAGGCCAAGGATTTTTCGCCCTTCGTACAGCATTTTCTGCTCTTCCTTTGTATAGCCCGTCTCTTGAAAAACGTCGACGTGAGGGATGACGTTGTGCGCGATTTGATGAGGGTAGACATTTTTCTCGATCGTTTCGCCCCGAGTGATAGCTCCGATTTGCTGGTCGAGTTCGATGATGCCTTGTGCGCCGCTCCCTGAAACAGCCTGATAAGTAGAGGCGATGATGCCGGTAAGACCAAAGTGGCGGTGAAGCGGTGCAAGCCCCATCAGAGTAATGATGGTGCTGCAATTTGGGTTGGCTATGATGTTACGAGGGTGATTTTTTGCAGCTTCAGGATTGATCTCGGGCACTACCAGCGGGACTTCGGGGTCCATGCGAAAGGCCGATGAGTTATCGATGACTACCGCCCCTGCAGCTGCCGCGATAGGGCCGAATTTTTCAGAAATTCCGCCGCCCGCTGAGAAAAGAGCAATATCTATATCGGTGAAGCTGTCCTCTGTAAGTTCTTGAATTGTAATCTCTTCACCACGGAAGGTCACTCTCTGGCCTGCAGAACGAGCAGAGGCGAGAAGGGTGAGTTGTGAGAGTGGAAATTGGCGTTCTTCGAGACAGACGAGCATCTCTTGGCCAACAGCTCCACTAGCTCCGACAATTGCGACATGAGGGTGGCTAGGCATAGCTGGCGGAAGATAACGAGTGAACGCGAGGTTGCAATGCTGACTTTACAGTCGATGGATTAGTGATGGTCTAGGCTACTACAATATCAAAGAATCTAAGATATCGCCTTGCAAAAGCTGTGTTTGTAGCCATTATAGTGAGCAAGTTGGAACTGAGAATGTTATTCTCTGGTACCGATACGATGACGGATTTGTTTTTCAGACCGTTTTCTAAAACTAACCCACAAATCAAAATAATGAAAATTGCAACTATTCTTGCTCTCGTCGCAGCCCTTGCTGGCTTCAGTCTTACTTCTTGCGGAAGCGCACCTGCACCTGCGCCATCCCCAAGCCCATCTTTCCACATTCCTTCTGGTAAGTAATTTTAGGTAATTCCCTAAATAGGATTACCGCCCGGAGATCTTTTTGCCACTGCAGAAAACTCCGGGCTTTTTTTTGATTTTCAATCTGATTCAATCTTCTTCGCAATGAAATTCCTTAAGCTTATTTCTCTGGCTGCCTTCGCGGTAGGTTCTCTTGGTCTCGCTTCCTGTGGTTGCTGCACCGGTGAAGAGCCTGCGCCACCACTTCGCCCACTTCCTGATCTCGGTCCTGTGGACGGTAGTCGTGAGATTCCTGTTAATTACGCTAAGTAAGCTAACAGCAATACATAGACCTTTTTGATAAGGGCGATGGGTTGAGTAACCTATCGCCCTTTTTTGCGCGATGATACCGCCGCGCAACACTAATTTTAGTTTAGCACTAATCTACCGTTTGCCCGTAGCATTTTGAACTGAAAGCACTAGGGAATTGAGCAAAAGTAAGATCTCAATTAAGCAGGGTTAAAACTTGCACGAGTCGATTTTCGAAGTGAATGGAATGATTTGATCAGTCCTAAGGGGGGCTTTAATATTGCGATCATTCCTTATCGCAGCTTGTTTTCTAGCGGATGAAATGAATACGACA
>CALGMJ010000036.1 GCA_937958875.1 uncultured Verrucomicrobiales bacterium
ACCATGCAGAAGCTCGGTGAAGACTCAGAGCTGGTGAAGAAATTTTACCCCACCACTGATCTCGTCACAGGTCCAGACATCATCTTCTTCTGGGTCGCTCGTATGATCATGGCTGGCTTCCGGTTTAAAGGAGAGCTGCCCTTTAAGAATGTTTTCTTCACCTCTATCATTCGTGATATCAAGGGGCGGAAGATGAGCAAATCGCTTGGGAATTCTCCGGACCCGATCGATCTCATGGATCAATACGGAGCTGATGGCCTCCGTTTTGGCCTCATGCGCACCGCTCCGGTAGGTGCCGACCTTCGTTTCGACGAAGCACTCGTCGAAGAGGGCCGGAACTTTGCCAACAAGATCTACAATGCCTGCCGTTTCCGTCGCATGGCTGGTAGTGACTCCAAGGTTGGATTTAAGCCGGCCGAAGATGATAATCTGCGTCCTTATCACTACGATATTCTCGCGAAATGCGATGAACTCGCGATCAATCAGGAAGCGGCTTACCAGGACTATCGATTCAATGAAATCGGCTCTCAGCTCTATGAATTTCTCTGGAGTGAATTCTGCGATAAATTTCTAGAGGCAGTAAAAGGAGATCTCCGCGAAGACGCCACCGAAACTCAACGCGACACCACTCTCGGCGTCTTCGATGCCGTCATGGCGCGCTATCTCCAGCTTCTTCACCCCTTCATGCCTCACATTACCGAGGAACTCAGCCTCCGTATGGGCTATGTCGCTGAGGGTGACTATATCATGCAGAAAGAGCTTCCTACCGAGCCTCTTCTTGCTGGGGTGGATGCTGAAAAAGTCACCGCTGGTAAAGCGCAGGCTGATGCGGTCTTCGAAGCTGCGAGCCGTCTCCGGAATCTGAAAGCCGAATACCGCTTAGCCGCGCGTAAGGACGTCAATTTCGTCGCAAAGAGCGGCCCAAACTGGCTCGAAGCAGAGGCAGCCACTCTGGCCCTCCTCGTTGGAGCCGAGAATATCACTCGTGATGAAGCCTATCAGCCAGAGCAGGGGACTCCCGGAGCGGTTACCGCCGTAGGTGAACTCTTCATGCCCCTCGCTGGACTCATCGATGTTGCCGCAGAAAAAGCGCGCCTCGGCAAGGAGATCGAAAAAATCCAAAAAGAAGTCACCAAATGCAGTAATAAATTGGGGAACGAAAAGTTCGTCGCCAATGCTAAGCCTGAAGTGGTGGCCGTTGAGCGTGAACGCCTTGCAGAATGGCAGGGTAAGCTTTCCCAGCTGGAAGAAATGCGAGCCAATCTCGGATAATCATTAAAAATAAGATTTCTGCTGTTCAGATTTTATAGACAGATTATTTAGAGCACGCGTTTATGCTTATCTCAGACAAACTTGTAGATCTTCAGGAGTTAGACTCAGCGAGTATTGAACTCCTGGAAGCGGTTGGAGTCGATCGGGTTACATCACTTGCCAAGAGCAGTAGTGAGCACTTACAGGTTGAGATGGCAAAAGCGAATGGCATGCTTCGGCTTCGTGAAGAACATCCTGATGCCCTCGAGATTCAGCGCTGGATTAACTTCGCCACTGACCATGCGGGGCATCGGCTTGAAGCGATCTCTACCGCAAAATCTGTGCAGCAGAGCAGCGAAGCTGGAATTCAAGAACCTCTCCTGGAGGCCATCGTCATCTCTCCTCAAAAATTGATCGACGGAGGTATTCAAGCCAGCGATGTGCCGATTATGGAAGAGTTTATCTCTGAAGAGGAATTTGCCCTTCAGCGTGCTCCCGTCTCTCCTGCCGTTTTTGATTCACCTGAGAAAAAATCTGAACCGAAGGTTTCCTCCACCGTCGGTAAAGTCAGTATTGGAAAAGAAAAGAAACTCTTCTCCCTTCCTGATGACGAAGGTGAGCTCTCTTTACCGACCGATCAGAATTCAAGTTCTTCCGGAACTCGCGAAATTGCACCTCTTCAAGGGAAAGGCCGTCAACTTATCAATGCTCCGCTTCCGGAAACAAACGCTGGAAAGAAACAGCATTCTCGTTCCTACATTCGGGGGGTTCTTCATCCCCAGCCTTTTAAGGTTTACTTTGGTGCCTTTATTTCTCTTCTGGCCCTGCCCATGTTGCCGCTCACTTTTGTCGCTTTGGGAGTGGCTGCTTGGAAGCCCGAATGGTGGATGTATTGTGCCGCCGTCCCTGCTCTAGGAGTCATCTTAGGTCTTCTATATTTAATGATTTCCACCAAGCCTCGCTGCCGGATTTGTGGTCAGCCAATCTTTGTCCCTAAACGCTGTTTTCGTCACGTTAAGGCGCACCACCTTCCACTCATTGGTTATATCATACCCACCAGCATTCAGCTCATTCTCTTCAAATGGTTCCGCTGTATCTTCTGTGGGACTGCAGTGCGCTTAAAAGAATAAAAGATGAAGCTTTATCAAAGCTAGAGTGATATGAATTCTTCGACAATGATTGAATAGTGATTGGTTCATTAGAGTTTTCCTCCCAAGACTTGAGTAGAAAAATTATCCTGTAATTTGATGATCGATCTACATCTTACCGAGAAGAAAAGAGCGGGTATTCCCAGTCTGCTATATCTCACGTAGATCGAAAGAGAGAAGAAATCTTCCTGATTCTTGAATCACTGAAGTACCACATTCTCCACCATCATCCATTACACGAATCGCTTCACCCGATGATGGAGAGGGGTGATTATCTCACAAACTTCTCATCGTTTTCAGAGAGATCGAGAGC
>CALGMJ010000037.1 GCA_937958875.1 uncultured Verrucomicrobiales bacterium
GCGAATGGCGCCTTCTCGGTCACCCAGTCGAGTGATATTGATTTAGACCCTGAAGAGAACGCGACTTTTCAAGTTCGGTTCGATCCTTCCGCAGCCACCCCTGGTATCAACACTGCGACCATTCGGGTCACGAGTGATGACCCTGATAGCGCCTCCTATCTCTTTGCTGTGCGTGCCGAAATCACGGTCGCCGAAACGTCTAGCCCACAGGTCACCGGCGTGAGCCAAGATGGAGATGACCTTGTCTTCGAGGTCGATGCTCCCGCCGGAGTCACCTACCGCGTCACCCGCAGCTCGACGATGGCAGAAGGAAGCTGGATGCCGGTATCAGGTCTCACAGCTATCAGCTCAGGAACGATCAGACTCGAAGATGTGCTCGAGGCGGGAAGCGGCAATCTACGCCAGTTCTACCGACTCGAAGAAGAACCTAGGTAAATTTCCCTAGGGCTGGGAAAGCGTATCCTTCTTGATAGAGGGTACGCTTTCGGCCTAACATATTTACATCTTGCGGGATGAACTGAATACACGAGCCACCCTTTTGCTTCGATTGCGGAATCGATCGGATCAAGAATCATGGGCTGAATTTGTCGAAATATACACTCCTCTCCTCTACGCCTACTGTCAGAAGCGAGAAATCAACACCACGGAAACGGCTGACATTGTGCAAGAAGTGTTTCGTTCCATCTCCATGGCGATCCAAGGTTTCGATTACGATCCCACAAAAGGACGCTTTAAAGCCTGGCTCTTTACCGTGTTAAGAAATGCCATCAGCGCTCATTTTAGAAAGGCAAGCCGAGCTCCGATGACGAGCACCAAGACTCAGCTCATCGAAAGGCTCGAAGCCGAGCCTGACGGAGAAGAAACTCACAACTGGGATCGAGACTATCAGGTCCGATTACTTCATTGGGCTCTCGATAAAATTAAACCGGAATTCTCGGAACAGGCCTGGACCATCTTTACCGAAACAGCCCTTAAAGAACGCGCTCCCGAAGAGGTTGCAAATGATCTTGGGATGAAAAAAAACGCGGTTACCGTGACGAAATACCGGGTCATGCAGAGGCTTCGCCGAAAGCTCGAATCAATTGATGCCGAGCGCTGGGAACAGGACCTGATCGCAAGTTCATAAAAAAGGATAACATCGGGAACTCCCGAGTGGTCTAATACATGTAAGACAATCTGTTCCCATGTCACAAGAGCCGCCCCGTCCCTCTCAAGCTATCATCGACGCCTGGATCGATGGTCGACTTTCTGAGGCTGAAGCGAGGCGAGTGGAAAAATACTTCGAAATTCATCCTGAGGAACTTCCAAGCTCAGAAATCGATCTTCAGCCCCTTGCTCAGCAAAAAAAGATCCATGATGATCCCGATCTCACTGCGATAATCACTCGCATCACTGCGCTGCGAAACGACAGCGATGCCTACGATTTTCTCGAGGAAAGCTGGCTCGATCTCATCACCCCATCTTCAGAGCCGGGATGTCTGGGACACATAGAAAAATACGCCATTCTCTCGGTGCTCTCAATCACGGGAATGAGCATCGTTTTTCAAGCACTCGATCGACAGCTTGACCGAAAGGTAGCGATCAAAGCCCTCTCCCCTGCTCTCGCACATGATCCGCAAGCGCGAGAACGATTTCTCAGGGAAGCTCGCCTGATGGCCTCACTCGAGCATGATCACATCCTTCCCATTTACGAAATTCAAGAAAGTCACCAGCCATGGTTTGCGATGAGACTCATCGAAGGTGGATCTCTCCAAGAAGCCCTCGATCGTCAATTCGCACTCCTTCAAGATCCTTCCTGGCTCCTCTCGATCACTCGTCAAATCGCCTCCGCTCTGGAGTCTGCACACACTGCCGGAGTGACTCATCGTGACCTAAAACCGGCAAACATTCTTATTTCCAGTGATGCCTCTCAAGTTTGGCTCACGGATTTCGGTATTGCCCGAAATGATGAAGACCCTTCTCTCACTCAGCAAAATGCCATCCCCGGAACACCTCGCTACATGTCACCCGAACAGGTGACCGGGAAACAGATCGATCATCGCAGCGATTACTTTTCCCTCGGCAGTGTTCTCTATCACCTAGCCACTGGCCACCCTCCATTCACCGGAAAAAGCAGCACTGCGATCCTACACCAAATCTCGGTCAAAGATCCAAAACTGATCAAAATTCAAAATCCTAAAATCCCAAGATGGTTTTCGTACTTCATCGAAAACCTCATGAGTAAAGACCCTGAAAAGCGTCCTCAAAATCTGATTCAACAATTAGAACAAAAAAAAGCCCCCCCAACGGGCCGATCATTCAAGAAATGGCTCTTCACCTTTTCCTTCCTCGTCCTTTTAGGAATCACCTTACTGTTGTTAAAAAATCGTTTCTCTCCTCATCAAAACGACCTCCATTATTTCTCTAACGAACCTCGGATCAGAAACGAATCAGGCGTGCAATTTTCATCTCTGAGACAAGCCATTCTAGACTCTCCCCCAACAAGTAAGCTCACCCTTTCTGGACACTTCATTCTCACCGAACCAATCAACGTCCCACCGGGAGAGATCACACTTCAATCAGCTCCGAACACGCGAGCAAGTATCGAGATCGACCATGAAGAAAAATTTGGCATTACGACGAAAGGAAGCCTTCATGTTAGAGGGATTGATTTCATTCGTAAGAGCTCCCTACGCGTCTGCCACACCCTGAGTGCCCGAGGAGCAGAGTCCATCATTATCGAAGACTGCCATTTCCGCTCACCTATCACCCGCGCAGGAGTCTTTGTCTATGGAGTCTCTGCCTTTTCCTCCGCTCAGATCGAGATTAAGAACACTGCTTTTCACGGAAAACGCTTTTATTCTGTCCTCATCTCAGAAGCTCCCAGAACGGCAGTGCCAGAAACGATCTCGCTCAAAATTTCAGATGCCTACTTGCAAGGTTCCACCGGAGTTTTCTTACGACTGGGCCTTAACCGACCTCGCCTAAATCTCAACTGCGAACGCGTAATCATGGACGGAAAACGCTTCCTCCGCTTTGGACCGCTCATGACCTTAGGCCCTACCGAGCTACAGATGACCCACTGCCTCCTAGCGTCAAAAAATGAACATATTCTTTTTGAAAATTCCTCTCAAAACACCCTCACCGAGTATCTCTCTTGGAAAAGTCGGGAAAATGTCTACTCCCCGGTAGCCAGTCTACTTCGCGTCACTCAGCCTCGCTACACTCTCAGTAAAATCCATGACCTTCTCAAAGCCTTGCCCGAGAGTCAGGATCTAGGGTCCAGTCATCAGCCCGTCTTTGATCTTTTTGGTGAGCTTCACCCAGACATTCAGGAGCCTGCACGGATCACCTTTCAAAACCTTCACCCCAAATGAAGCGATGCTAACCGAGCGACCTACCCTAGAAATGATTGAGGCGTGGATTTCCGGGACCTTACCTGACGACGTCGCTGAAATGATGGAGGACTATTTTACCCGTCATCCTGAGCATCTCCCAAATCATGATGAATCCATCGCCCATCTCAGTGAACTCGACCAAGAAACTCCCGATGATCCTGCCCTACGCAGCCTCATGGACGAACTCAATCAACGTCCCAGCATCCCGGAAGCACCAACCGACCCAGTTCTTGATCTCCTACAGCCTACTGACATCCCGGGATGTCTCGGAACACTAGCACACTATCAAGTCACCGAAGTCATCGCCACAACCGGGATGGCCATGCTCTGGAAAGCGCATGATCCTAAACTTGATCGCGATGTCGCTATCAAGGTTCTCTCGCCCGCTCTTGCGGCAAACCGCACCGCGCGCCGACGCTTCGAGCAAGAAGCACGCGCCATGGCCGCCCTCGAACACGAGCATATCCTCCCTATCTATGAAGTCCAAAACGATGCCCCTCCCTGGTTCGCGATGCGCTTTTCTCAAGGCGGAAGTCTTCAAGAATCACTCGATCAACACTCCACATCTCTTACCACTCCAGATTTCCTAGAATCCTTACTCCGCCAGATGGCTCTCGCACTTCACTGCGCACATCAGGCCGGAATCATCCACCGTGACCTTAAGCCCGCCAACATCCTCTGCTCGAAAAAACAAGATCGCTTCTGGCTCACTGATTTCGGCATCGCTCGTGTCAGCGAAAACCCTGATCTCACCTACGGAAACGCGGTCATTGGCACTCCTCGCTACATGTCTCCAGAACAGGCTCGCGGCGAAAAAATTGATCCCAGCAGTGATCTTTTTTCACTCGGAAGCGTGCTCTTTCATCTCGCTTCAGGAGAGCCTCCTTTTCCAGGAGAAACCTCCACCTCTATCCTTCATCAGCTCGATACCCGAACCGCTCCTCAGCTCAGAAAGAAAGCAACAAACCTGCCTCCTTGGCTTGCTCAGATCATCGACCGCCTACTGCAAAAAGAACCAGAAAAGCGTTTCCAAAGTGCGGCCCAACTTCTCAAGGCTATTGACGACAAGAAGACAACTCACCCGATCCCTTGGCTCGCAATATTAATCCCATCCCTCATCGTACTTAGCTTCCTTTTCTGGCCCGAAACGAAAAGAGAAATTGAGCTCCCAGCTTCGCCAGCCTCTCAAAGCAAACCGAATACTGAGGCAACAGTTACCATCAAAGAGACCGGGCAACAATTTCATGATCTAGCCGAAGCAATCTCAGAATCCCCAGATCAAGCCACCTTAATTTTACGTGGAAAATTCATCCTAACTTCAGCGATTGTAACCCGAAAAAATCGTGATCTTCATCTTCAGGCAGCAGAAGGGACCACCCCTCACATCACCTTCCGCCATGCTGGCAAGTATGGCATTCTGATTTACGGCAACGGTAAAGCATCAGGGATCAACTTCATCTCTGAACATCAACAATCACAATTTCACCCCTTCATAACAGTGGGAGGAGAGATCTGCTCCGTACGTCACTGCCAGTTCCTCTCCCGAAATCCCAACAAAATCGTCTGGGCCGTGGCTGCCAAAGCGACGAAACGGCTCGAAGTGCGTTCCTGCGTCTTCCGAGGAGAAAAGCTCTTTGCTACTCTTCTCTATGACACACATGATGGAGAAACACCGCAGGCGGGAAGCCTCCTCATGAGTGACTGTGCTCTGGCATGCCGAGGTGGCATTTTCTGCCGCTCTCGAGACGGCGACACGCACTACCGACTGGAAGTAGAAAACACTCGCTTCAAAGGCCTTCTTTTTATCGAAACCAGCAAATACAATCCCTTCCGCCCGACTCATCTCAGTCTCACCAACTGCCAGCTCGATTATAAAGCAGGTCTATTTCAAATCGCCCAAGGCGAACCAGGAATGATTCGTAAGAATCTCAAATGGCAAGGGAAAGACAACCGTTACCCTGAGAACCTCGCTCTTCTGAAGATCAGAAGGCCAACACCTTCAAAGTACGAAACACACCAAGAACTTAACCTTTTCTTAGAAAATCATCATGAAAGAGGCATGAAGGCTTTGACGAAAAAATCTTCCTCTGAAGGAACATTCGAGCAATTTTTACGCCGCATCAGTGATGGGGCGAAGGCTCATTTCAAAGAAGAAAAATGATTTAAGAAAATAGTCCCATCAGCTCGTCATCTTCGAGCCCAGGCACGAGAGCCCCGGCACCATCAAAGGCAGCCTCCATGATCTGCTTTTTCTCTTCCTGCAGTGCCAAAATCTTTTCTTCCACCGTGCCCCGAGTGATGAATTTATAACTCGTGACAACGTTTTTCTGCCCGATCCGGTGCGCCCGGTCGGTCGCCTGAGCTTCTACTGCTGGGTTCCACCAAGGATCGAGGTGAATCACGGTATCAGCCGCGGTGAGGTTGAGACCTGTGCCACCCGCTTTCAGTGAGATCAAGAAGACGGGAGCTTTCCCCTCCTGAAAACGTTCGACCACCTCGCCCCGTTTCTTCGTGGAACCATCAAGGTAACAGTAGTCCCATTGCTTCTCTAATAACATCGGCACCACCCCTTGAAGCAGCTGCACGAATTGGCTAAATATCAGTACCCGGTGACCACCTGCAATCGCTTCCTCCAATAAGGCAGCCAGTTCATCAAGCTTCACCCCAGCATCCTTATCTTCGATTTGAAGATTTGGTAAAAGTCGGAGATCACAACAAGCCTGTCGAAGGCGCAGAAGCGCGGTGAGGGCGACCATCCGCTTCTTCCCACCATCAGCAGAATCAACTTGAGCTCGGCTTTCCTGTAGGATTTGACGATAAATGCCAGCCTGTTTCGGAGTGAGATCGCAGTATCGTACTTGCTCGATCCGGTCTGGAAGATCCTTAGCAACCTCCGTTTTAAGACGGCGGAGCACCACTGGTTTCAGTCGCCGAGAAAGACGGCGCGCTAAGGCCGGTTCGTTATTCTGGCGTAATGGTTTTTCGAAACGCTCTACAAAAGCTTTCCGAGGCCCAAGATAGCCTGGCAGAGAAAAATGCATGATGGACCAGAGATCCTGAAGGGAGTTTTCCACCGGCGTTCCTGAGAGAGCAAAACGGTGAATCGCCTTCAGGGCGTGGGCTGCTTGAGAAGTCTTCGCTTCTGGATTTTTGATCTGCTGTGCTTCATCCAGAATCGCGATATCAAATTCATGGGCATGGAATTTCTCGGCATCGATCCGGAGAATCGCGTAACTGGTGATGACAATATCTGACTGTGGAATCGCCCCCCGTTTACTTCCGGTATGAATGGCCACTTTTAAATCTGGGACCCATTTTTTCGCCTCCGCAGCCCAGTTCGACACCAGCGACGATGGACACACCACGAGTGCGGAGCCGCCTCTTTCCTGAATAAAAGTGAGAGTTTGAAGAGTTTTCCCAAGTCCCATGTCATCTGCGAGAATCCCTCCCATCTGATGCTCACTCAGCTGATACATCCATCGTACCCCATCTGCCTGGTAAGGACGTAACACCTCTGGAAGATCAAGATCCAGATCGGGATCATCTGCAACGACCATCCCGAAGTCACGAGCGCTATTTTTAAGAAAGGCCGCCTGACGCGCATCCACCTCAAACACTCCGGAGGCATTCTGAGTCGCTTCTGCATCGGCAATCGTCTCCTGCACCTCCTCGATATAGTCGACATCCACCACCGCGATTTTCCCGCGACCAAAGGCCTGCTCGGCACTGCCCATTCGTAGCATTCGCTGAACTTGATCGCGCCCCAGCTCCTCTTCGCCAACTTTAAAGCTGGTAGATAGACTAAACCAATCCTGCCCACTTCCCTGCTGCTCTTGCCATTGCCAGTCTGGCTTCACTGGTACGATCTGAGCGGCAGCAGTCTGATAGCGCTCCCCCTTCACCACCGTCCAGCGAGGATCTAGCTCGGCAAAGGCGTGAAACTTAAGAATCTCTTCCCTCTCTCGCAGAGCCATCCGATTCCCCTTTGCAGGCCCTTCAAACCCCCAGGCATGGAAGAACTCAAAGATGGCCCCTTCCCGGGAGACACTCGTGAGCACCTTTCCGACTTTTTGAGGCTGACCATTTTCACAACTCGCCTTTTTCCCCTCATAGAAAAATTCAAGCCGGGCTTCGAGATGGCGTAGTGATCCTTCCAGATGAATCGTGACTTCGGGAATACCTTCTTCGGGAAGAGAATTCCAAAGAAGGTCTGGCACCTCAAACCATTGCTCTAGCTCTGAGATAACAGACTTCGCCTGCGCTGCACTCACGAGCAATCCTGAACCTAATACTTTATCGTACTTTGAAGGAAGCCCGAGCGCCACGGGATAAAAATCAGTTCCATTTAAATCCCAAGCGATGAGATTTCCACTCTCGGCAGAAATCTTATCGCCCATGAGCTTCAAGGCTGAACGATCACCTGATGGCCAAACTTTAGCCTGATCTCGTTTTCCAAACATCACGCGAGGATGGCCAATTAAGCCCTGCAGTAGCTGGGTAAATTCAGCCGTCTGAAGATTCACCACGCCCGGCGGCTGGCCGGGAAAAATTTCACGCAGCACCCGCCATAATTCCTCATCATAAGGATCGAGCTGATAGGAATCCTGAGGTAGCGCCGCTAGTAAAGTTTCTTCGCCATCGAGAACAGCGCCGAAGCCTACCATGAGCTGCCCTCGGCCCCAGGACAGAGGAACATTGAGCGGGAGCATGACCTGAAGCTGAAGCTTTTTCCCCTCATCCAAAAGAGCAGGCCAGAGATCTTCCACCGGAGCGGCAGCCTGCGCAGATTCAGGGCGAGCGGTAGGATCGATCACCTCGAGCCCGAGTGCCATAACATGAGCGCAGACTCGCCCATCACGCCTGACCATGAGGCATTTGCAATGGTTTTCCATATGCGTGCGCGAGATAATTTCCATGCTGACCTTTTTCATCTTCCCTCCGATTTTCATCTCCCCGGAGAGCACCCCATTTTCGTATTTGGCTGATTTCACCCCGCCATCACGATGAATTGAACGAGCTTTTTTCATCTCCACGTGGCCGCCAGCATCCATGAGAAGGTCTCTCGTCAATTCAAGTGCGCTCATTGCGCGGTGAAGCTAGCCATTCGGAATGCAACTGTCTATCCTCACCCGCGTGACCAAGGCCGATGCCATCGAAGAACTTAAAAAACAGCTCCAAACCAGCATTGCGGTGCTGAAGTCTGCCCTCGCAGACTCCGAAGAAAGCGCCACCGGAGATGAAACGAAATCCGAGGGAAAATATGATACCCGCGCCGTCGAAGCAGCCTATCTAGCTCAAGCACAGGATGAACAACTGGCTCTCGCCGAAGAAGGTCTTGCCAGCTTCGAACGATTTTCCCCACCAGCTTACGATATTTCAAATGAGATCGGCCCTGGTGCTCTCGTAGAGTGCGATGATGAAGGCGAAATCTGCTTCTACCTTCTGGCCCCAGCCGGAGGTGGCCTAACGATGGATTTCCTCGGCTGCGAATTGACCGTTATCTCACCCAAGTCGGAACTCTACCAGGAGCTCGTGGGCAAAAAAATGGGAGACAGCCTAGAAAGCCGCTCCCTGATGGTAACGGGGCTCGAATAGGAGCCCTGCCAAATCATTTTTTAAAACGAGGAAAGTTAGCCGAGTCGGAAAACGATGCGCGCCTTACTAGTATCGTAAGGTGACATTTCCATCTTCACGCGGTCACCGACTACAAGTCGGATAAAGCGCTTACGCATTTTCCCTGAAATATGAGCGAGCACTTCATGCCCACTGGAGAGTTCCACCTTAAACATCGTTCCCGCAAGAACGGCTGAGATGGTTCCCTCGATCTCCACGGACTTCTGCTCACCGGATTCGTCAACTCTGTTAGATTTGTCGACACGTCCTCTACGGCGGCGATTGCCCCCTCCACCTCTCCGGAAATTTCTTGGTCTAGCGATAAGTCAGTACGGGTTTAATGTTTCACCGGAAGACTCCGGCGGGGCGAATATGGTTCTGCAAATGCGCAATAGCAATTGAAAAAAAGGGTCAAAGGGGTAGAAAAGGCTCCAGTAATAGGGAATGACTAACATCTTGCGAAAAGCAATCTCACCTGCCAGACGATTGCTCGGGCGGGATAAAACCCGTCTTCGCGATGAGCGAAATGCCAAAGCACTTTTAAGAATTTTTGCCGCCTTCATTACCGAAGATCAAAAAATCGAGAGTTCGGAGCTAGAAATCGCCTTTGATTTTGTGCGGAATTTCTTTCCAAACACCGACCACTCTTTACTTGGACAACATCTTGAGGACGCCGTTCAGAAGCCCCTCCCCCTGCCCTCCCAGCTCGCCCTCCTGAAGATCCAGCTGAACGAAGAGCAAAAGACTGCCTTTGCCCTCCAACTCCTTTCGCTGGCATGGGTGGGAAGTAAAAATGAGTCCAACTTAAAACTCTATCGGGACGTTCTCTATGGGCTGGCCGCCGAGGACATCGGTGAAATTGTCCTGAAGGAAGCGCTCGACCCAGAGGGGAAACCGTCTCCGAAACTCCTCCGCGTCGACTTTGGAAAAATCGGCCGAGGCATCGCTCTTCCCGGCCAGAGCGAACAAGCCTTCCGCTGCTACCAGGTAGGCGGAATGATCCTCGTGCGAAACATGAGTGACACTCCGCTCTCGGTCAGAGGATACTCTCTCGCTAAAGATCGCGTGATCCAACTCCGCGTCACCGATGAGGTCATTGCAAGCGGTTGGCGACTCACTTTTGACGACCTCGTTTTCTTCTGCCAAGGCGCCCTCCGTGATAGTTCAGCGCTGGTTTACCTCTCGGTGAGTCACGGAAAACTGAGCATGAGCCGGTCTAAAAGTAAGAACACCATCGCTCGTCTCGCCTTTGGCCGTGAGGTTGAAATAAAAGCCTTTCGCGATGACGCTATTGCTCTCACTGGCCAAGCTCCGATGTTAGCGAATAGCTCTTTGCGCCAACCCTATCATCACCAGATCACACTCACAGACAGTGAAACCGTGACCCTGAATGATCTCCGGCAAGCCAGCCTCCAGAGTGGGCAGCGCTTTCGTCTCCCCGGTGGCCGACGGAAAGTCACCGTATCTAATGACCCATCACGCCTCTCGGGAGATAGCCTGCTACTAACCCCAGGCCTTTCCGCACGCTTCGTGCTCGAAATCTCCTTTGACCCTGCGAGCGGAGTGGGAAATCTCACTGTCATCGAATCTCCCCAAGCTGTCTTAGTGAATGGCCAACCATTCCGTGACGGCCCAATCCCAGATGGAGCCTACATCCGAATCAGCAGCCGCCAGGCCCTACGGTGTCGCTTCAGTGAGAACATCCTTGATGAGGAAAGAAATCTCGTCCGTGAGCTTAAGGTGGAAGGCCTGAATTACTCATTCTGGAAAGGAGGAAAAACTGTCGATAACCTTTCTCTACAGGTCAACCGCGGCCAGATGCTCTGCATCATCGGGCCTAGCGGAAGTGGAAAAAGCACCCTCCTCGAGATCCTCGCCGGCCAGAGAAAACCTCAGAGTGGGAAAATTTTTCTCAATGGCCTCTCTCTCTACGACCGCCGCAGTCGGCTAGCCCCACTCATTTCCTTCATGCCGCAGGAGGAAGCGCTCAGCTCCCAGCTCACCGCGCGCGAGCACCTAGCTCACGCCTGCGCCATCCGCCGCCCTCACCTTTCTCACGAAGTTATTCATCGTCGCGTCACCCACCTCATCCATGAGCTAGGCCTCGAGCGTGTCGATGAACGGCTCGTCGGTAGCGCAGGCTCTAAGCACCTCAGCGGTGGCGAACGCTCACGACTCAATGCTGGGCTCGACCTCATCGGTGGAGGCGAAATATTCCTCTTCGATGAACCTATTTCTGGGCTCTCATCTAAGGATGCTGAACACGTAGTGAACTCCCTACGTAGTATGGCGAGAGATAAGATCATCGTGACCTCACTGCACCGGCCGAGCCGAAAAGTGCTCAAAGTCTTCGACCTCGTCCTCCTACTCGATCGAGGAGGAAAAATGGCCTACTTCGGCCCCCCCGAGCATCTTGTTACGTATTTTATTTCCGCGCAAAAGGACCTCAATATCCCAGAAAGTGGAGGCACCGGAGCGGACTTTGTTTTCGATATTTTAGAGACTCCACAACTCGCTCTCGCGAGCCAGGGAGAAGGCCGCAGCCCACGTCGATTTCCACCTGAATTTTGGCAGGAACGCTTCGAAAACCGGCGCGTCATGGCCCACCTTTCATTAACGAAAAGCACGACTTTAAACCGCACCGTAGAACTTCCAAAAGCAGAGGATGAACTACCGGCTCCAGAGCCTCCGCAGCAGGGACGACGTCAGCGTCTCATGATTTTTCGAACTCACCTCTCGCGAGCATTAAAATCGAAATTCCGCCATCGAGGCACTTTTTACTCCATTCTGTTAGAAGCCCCCCTCCTAGCAATTCTCATTAGCCTGACCCTGCATGCTTCAGCCGAAGGAAAATACGATTTCTTTAGCGCCCTTCACCTTCCCTCTTTCCTCTTCCTCTCCGTCACCGTAGCCATGTTTTTCGGGCTGACGAACAGCGCCACTGAGATCCTGAGAGATCGGCCTGTCCTCCGAAGGGAGCGCAACTGCCAACCGCACCCATTGCTATATCTAGGAGCGAAGTTTATTGTCCTGACAGGTCTCATCGGTCTCCAGTCAGCCTCATTTATTTCCGTAGCTCATTGGATTTTAGAAATTCAAGATATGCGATTAGTCCACACTGGCTGGATGATGCTTACCGGATGCTGTGGCACTGCCATTGCCCTTCTCGTCTCCGTGATGGCGAAGTCAGAACGTACCGCACTCAATGCCATCCCTCTCATTCTCGTTCCTCAAATCCTTCTCGCAGGAGCCCTCATCCCCTTCGGAGAAATGAACCGTGGCCTTTTCCAAGATGGAGATACCGCACGTGATAATGGCGCCGAACCAGTCCCATCCACTCTCATGCCTCTCCGCTACGCCTATGAAGGGATTACCGTGAGCCAAGCCGCTGAAAATTCCTTCGAAAAAGTCCGCCGCCCGATTCAGCAAAATGTGGAAGAACTTTCAAAAAAGAAAACACTCTCGGAAAGAGATGCTGAGATTCTCAGGAAAGAAAAAGAAAAGCTCACCATCCTCTTCGCAGCTACCGCAGAAAATGCCGACGAAGCGCGAGAAACCATGGCTGACCCCATCGCTGCGAAAGAAAAACTCATGCAGATGGAAGACAGCGAGCACCGAAAGCCACTCGCGAATTTCTTTCTCAATCAACGCACCGAAAACCTAGTTGGGCTCGCCGAAACCACCCGCCTCGATGAACGCCGGAATGCGAAAGCCATGGTCTTTCTGGCGGAGAAAAAACCCATGCTCTGGACCGTCATGAACACAAAGTGGTACTGCCGCTGTGCCCTCCTCAGCATGATCGCCCTCTTCCTCTCCGCTGCTACCGGACTACTGCGTTGGTCGCTGACACGGACTTAGATTTAGTATTTAAACGAACTCACCATGAAATGAAGTTTGCCGCGACGGTTTGCTCTTCCGATCTTTCATGTCATGAAAAACGAATGGAAACCAACGATAACATCTTCGGTAGCGATTGCTCGATTACGACCCGCCTCTTAGACAGGCAGATTATACGAGATTTCTGTTGAGAATTTGAAGCAGCAAAGAAACTAACTTCGCTCCACTACTGTATTCGGAATACGGCTCGCTTCTTCGTCATCGTCCTCTGGCGATAGAATCGGCTGTCGTTTTTCCTTACTGATGGCAATGGAAAGCCAACGTAGCTCCTGAGTATTATCGAGCATGACCTTCATCACCATGGTGAGAGGCACGGCGAGGAGCATTCCTACTGGTCCCCAAATCCAGCCCCAGAAAAGCACCGATACGATAACAACAAGAGTCGAGAGACCGAAGTGACGCCCCATCAACATTGGTTCCAAGAAATTTCCTAAGAAGATATTAATGGAAATATAACCAATCCCGACCGCAAGAGCACTGGGACCTCCTGCCACTAAAAATGCTAAAACCACAGGGGGAACTCCGGCAATGAACGAGCCAAGCACCGGAATGAAATTTAACAGGAAAGCGACAATTCCCCAGAGAACAAAGAAGTCCAACCCCGCTGCCCAACAAAGGAAACCTGCCAGTAATCCAGTCGCCAGACTGACCACTACTTTCATCGCCAAGTAGCGCTGAATATCTCGAGTAGCACTAAAGATACGCTCTAAGTCAGGACCATTAGCGGCGGTAATTGCCGTGGCTCGCCGCCCAAACATCCTAGCTTCGCTGAGCATGAAAATCGTCATAATGGCCACGAGCAAAGAAGTGCCCATGAATGAAGCAGCTCTCCAGGCCACATCAGTACTAACGTCGAGGACCTTTCCAACTTCTAGATAGTCCTCCATTGTTTTCTGGAGTCGAGATGCGCCGGATAATTCAACCTTCTCCTCAGCATTCTCCACGCCCCATTGCTTGAGAAGTTCAGTCGTCGAGGTGGTGATTGATTCGATCTTCTCCACCGTTGCGGGGTAATATTTACTCTGCCACTTACTCTCTAAATCACCTGTTAGGGAAATCACGATGAGGACGATCCCGGTGAGGAAGGCAAAATCGACGAGCACCGTCAAAAGAACCGCAAAAAAGCGTGGCACTTTATGAGAGCGCAGCCAGCTCGTAATTGGAAAACTGACGGTAGCAATGAAAGCGGCAAGTAGGATGGGCACAAAAAAGCCTTGAGCCAGTTTCATCCCTGCGATCACGATCACGACACAAGCCGTGGTGAGCAGGATGCGACTAGCTTGCACTGCTTTATTATTATCCATCATTTTCTTGTTATTTTCCGCACTCAGATTTGCGGAACGATCTACATTCTGCAGTTTACCTAGCAGGTTCCAGACAAATCACGGAAAAAAATGCGAAAAAGTTGAAAAATTAGAAAATCCTAAGCTTTTTTAGGCTGCCTTCAGGGTTTCTACGAATGGAGGCACCGGGCACCCAATGGAATCGGCAATAGCACGAATCATTTCGGCCTCCCGATTTGCAAGTTTCCCATCAGCTGCAGCCGCGCGGCCACAGGCTAAGAGCAACTCCTTTTTTACCAGTGGCGATGATTGATCAAAACGATCCAACATCTTCCCGAGCTCTTCTAAACTCGTTCCCGAAGCAATGGAAAATTGCCAAGCTGGAAGCTCACTCACAGCATCTGCATAGGCTTTTTTCGCCCCCTTCTCAGAGCTTGCTCCCACTCCCGCCATCGTGGAAATAAGGACGTTCGCTTCCTCAGAAAGCTGGGAGAGCTTGGTATAGCGCACTTTTCCAAAACCACGTTTTTCAAAATGGCTCACAAGGTGGCGTTCGACCACACGCTGAAGCATAAACTCGAAGAGATCGACTTGAGCATCACTGGCGATCAACCAACGCGTGACTTTCACAAATCTCTCATATTCTAGCGGAGCCAGACTGCGTAAAACGGGCAGCGCCATATCAATCAGGGCAATTTTTTGAGATGAATGCAATCCGCGAACCTCAGCCTGCCAATTACGAGCAAGAGTAGTGGCATCTATGCCTACATTTTTCTCCAGAAAACTGACCTCGCCCTGCCGGAGCTGATCATCCTCCGCTAAAATCAATCCAAAAATCAGAGCCTGAGCTTCCTCGCGATCATGCGCGGCATCGGCCCATTCATCATTGAGCCCTTCGCGAATTTTCTGACCATTGCTCACCTGAAGCCGATCGTCCTGCCCCATCTGTTCCAGAGCACTGAGACCTGAGACAACGGGAAGATCGAGCGGACCGAAAGCCCCTTGAGATTTCCGTGATTTTTTTTGAGGACGAACGTGATCCTGAGCTACTGGCGGGAGGTCAGAATCTGAAAAATTACCATCCCAATGCTTTTGAAGCGCCTTGATCCGGACATCCAGCGGAGGATGTGTCGCTAGGCCAAAACTAAACAAACCAGTATCTGAAAACATCATGTGACTGGCCTCGCTTGCTTTAGCGGAAATCATTTTATTTCCATGATCTAAACCTCCAATTTTTTTCAGAGCGTTGGCAATACCATCGGGATTCCGGGTAAATTGAACCGCGGAAGCATCGGCCAGATATTCCCGCTGGCGAGAAATTGCAGCCTGAATCATACGCCCGAAAAACACTCCGATTGATCCTACCGCCAGAAGGCCGATTCCTAAAAGGAACATCGCAATAGCAATGCCCCCTCCCTCTCTGTCTCGGCGAGAAGTGTAGGTCGAGAAACGCATCATTTCGAAGAGCCCACGGCCAACGATCGAGATCACCATCAGGCCAAAAATCAGCCCGATAATCCGCATATTGAGCCGCATGTCGCCATTAAGAATATGGCTAAACTCGTGAGCGATGACTCCTTCCAACTCATCACGAGATAGTCGCTGCACACAGCCACGAGTGACTCCGATGACAGCATTAGATGGCTCCGTGCCAGCGGCGAAGGCATTGATCCCCTCTTCGTGATCCATGAGGTAGACCTGAGGCACGGGCACCCCTGAAGCGATGGCCATTTCCTCTACGATATTGAGTAACTTCCGCTCTTCAAAATCGGTGCTTCCTGGCATCACCAGCCGACCACCAAGATCTTCCGCAACCACCGCTCCACCGCTATTAAGCTGGAGGGTCTTGAAACCACTGGCTGCCAAAATGAGCCCTGCGGTAAGAATGGTCACCGGGAGAATCGTATCAATCTTACCCTCCTGCCCGAGTAGAACATAGACGAGGGCATTGACCGCCACGACCACCCCTAAAACCGCCAGAGCGAACCATAGCACGAGCCATTTGGTCCGACGGCGGGCGTGATCTTGGGCTTCGAAGAAGTCCATCTGCGTTTAATGAAACAAATTAGAAACTAACCTTCACCGCTTCGCGCTCAGAGTCATCTGAAACCTCGAAGAGCACCGCGGGAGTAAAGTTAAAGCTACTCGCGACGACATTACTTGGAAATGCTTCGCGCTTGTTATTATAGCTCATCACCGAGTCATTGTAGCTCTGGCGAGCAAAGGAAACTTTATTCTCAGTGCTAGTAAGTTCCTCACTGAGCTGCTTCATATTTTCATTAGAACGCAGATCCGGGTATGCCTCCGAGAGAGCAAAAAGCCGGCCCATGACCGAGCCTAGCCCACTTTCAGCCTGCATCAGCTTCTCCATACCAGCCTTACTATCGACATCGACTTCGGTCCGGGCAGATTCCGCCGCATTTCGCGCCTGAATCACGGCTTCTAGAGTTTCCCGTTCATGGGAAAGGTAGGTCTTCGCCGTTTCGACAAGATTTGGGATGAGATCATGCCGACGTTTCAACTGCACATCAATCTGCGCGAAGGCATTACGGTAGCGATTCCGTAGTTTCACGAGTCCATTATATTGCGCGATAAAGTAGAGGCCGATCAGCACCGCCAGCACGACGAGTCCACCGATCAAAATCCCCACCATTCCACCAAGAGAAGCAAGAGTGATAGTCATAACGCCCTGATCTTCGACCACGATCTAACAAGGTGCCACTATAAAATACTCACACAATTCCAAGCCCGAGCTCTCGCACCTTTTTTTCAAAGGCAACTCGCTGTGCCGCGGGAATGACAAACTGCCTCTCGGAACATCGGGAACAGAGCTTCTTGAGAGACTTTTCAGACTCAATCCGATCAGCAGTGGAAACCGATCGGCATTCGTATAAAAATGCTTCTCCGATATTCTTCAGGGCTTTTCCATTTTCGAGACCAGCTTTGAAGAAAACCAGCACCTCCTTAGGGAGATCCCCCTCATGACATTCCTCGAGAAAAGTGACGAAGCCATCAAGGTCCTGCCCGCGTTCGACAGCATCCCGTGCTTTCAGGGGATCGAGACGCCAGGACTTCTTGGTCAACGGTTTCGCCCAAGTCTCTAAAAGGAAACTATCCGCAGGCGAGAGGATGTCTGATTTTAGAGAAATAGTGAGGTCCGCCTTGATCTCCAGCTGGAGAGACGTGTTCTGAAGCGCAGATTGATAATCATCGCGATGTCCCAGACAATAAGCCCCCAGATGGGTAATTCGAAATGCTCGCAATCCATCGTAGCGAGAGAGCCACGTTAAATTGTCAGCACCCCACTGATCACGATAATCATCCATGGCAAACTTAGGTGCTATATAGGCGATATCGATCAAGCCAAGGGTCGCAGCATACTCGAAAAGAAAACTCATGAGATAACGCCCCTGAATGACACCCCACGTCCCGTAACCATCGTAGCCCAAGCTGCCATATTCCCGGTCACATAAATACAGTTTCCAGGAATCTTTCGTGACCAGAAATTGAAAGTTTTCAGCCTGCATGTAACTGAAAAATTTAGGCAAATCGATCCATTCTTTGGCAGGACATTGTGCCAGCGCTTCTAGAATGACTTTCCGCCGTTCAGGCTTGGCGGTCATGTGTCCCTTGGCTTGCTGCCCTCTGATTTCGTCGACTCGATTAAACTCGTCAAACTTACTGTTAGAAATCCACTTTTTCCAAACCTGCTTCACTAGTTCGTGGCTAGGTTTCCCTAGTGCCTTGATGCCCGCAGGACTGAGCTTCGACCGAGTGCCATTTTTTCCGATGAGACCACTGACCTGAAGAAGCCTCACCCACCCCACCGGCTTAATCATTCCAATGACCTGATCGTATGAAGACCGATCCTTCGGACAGGCGATCTCTGGCGGGAAAAAGTCTCCCCCGGACAGACATTCTAAAATTTTGGCTTCGCCAGATGCCGTGGGCATTCCAGTTTTTTCAGTGGCTTTGAAATTTCCCTGCTCAGCCAGCCTTAAGAGAGTCATCAGCTCAGAAAGCGCCTCGTGCTCCGTCTCCCGGATGAATAGCCCATCCTCCTGAGCTGGTTCTGGAATCACCGGCACCTTTAAGGGGGCAGGCTTCGAAACAAATTCCTGTAGCCGCACGGCCACATCGACCGGAACTCGCAGCCTTCTATCGTGATACCTCACATCATACAGAAACAAGTTGAGCCGGGTCGCTCTATCCGGATCAAAATAGTCCCCGAAAGAACGCTCCCCGTCCTTGGGTGGTCTCATGAATCCAGGAATCCGCCCGTATTTCGCCATCACTTGTTTCGAATCATAAAAACCACCTTCAGAATAGCAGGCTTCAGCAACCGCTGCCTGCTCGATCTGAGTCAGCAAATCCCATTCTCCACGGATCCGGGAAGCTGATAATCCCTCTTCAATCGCCTCAATCAAATCAGCCTTGCGCGCACTCTTTGCTGAAATCCCCAAAAGCCTGACCCGATATTTCAATTTATCCACATTCTGTTCAAAAAGTAGCTCGTGTAGAGATGAAGCGTTCATAAATTCGCGCGAGCTTCTCTGACCCGACATCACGAGTCAACCACCTCTAAAGGGTGAAAAGAGCGTCTCAAAGCGGTTCTTGCCCTCCTTCAGGTTCTAGTTTACTCCCAACCCAGTCATGCCAGTCGCGACACCAGAACAATACAGACAGATGCTCGATGCTGCCCAAGAGGGTGGATACGCATACCCGGCCATCAACATCACCTCCCTCACCACTGCCAGCGGCGCGCTCAAAGCTTTCGCCGAGGCAAAGTCCGACGGTATCATCCAGGTCTCCACTGGTGGTGGCCAGTTCGCTTCCGGCACCAGTGTCAATGACGCCGCTTTTGGAGCCATCGTCCTCGCCGAAGCCGTTCATCGCCTTGCGGAAAAGTATGACGTCCTCGTCGCACTTCACACCGATCACTGCCACCCTGAAAAGGTCGACAGCTTCCTACGTCCTCTTCTGGACGCTTCCCGCGCCCGCATTGCCGAAGGCAAAGGTCCCCTTTTTCAATCTCACATGTTTGACGGCTCCGTTGTCGACCTCGACGAGAACCTTAAAATTTCTGCCGAACTCCTCAAGGAGTGTGCAGAGCTCGACATCATCCTCGAAGTCGAAGCTGGCTGCGTAGGTGGAGAAGAAGACGGCCACGACACCTCCGGCCTTCCTGCGGAAAAACTCTACACCACCACCGAAGACATGCTGCAGGTTTATGAAACCCTCAGCCCGATCGGCCGCTTCATGTTTGCTGCCACCTTTGGAAACGTGCACGGAGCCTACAAGCCCGGCGCAGTTCAGCTGAAGCCCACCATCCTCCGCGATGGCCAGAAGGCAGTCATGGATAAGCACGGTAAAGACGCTGAGATGGACCTCGTTTTCCACGGTGGATCCGGCACCTCCAGCGAAGACCTTCAGGAGACCCTCGACTACGGGGTGATCAAGATGAATATCGATACCGACACCCAGTATGCGTTCTCCCGCCCCATCGTCACGCACATGGCTGAGAACATCGAAGGGATGCTGAAAATCGACGGCGAAGTCGGTAATAAGAAGTGCTACGACCCTCGTAGCTACCTCAAGAAAGCCGAAGTCTCTCTCGCCGCACGCATGAAGCAAGCTTGCGATGAGCTCCGCTCCTCAGGAAATTCCATTTACGCCTCGTAAAATTTCCGTCAACTTTCAAAGGCCCGCCTGCAACATGGCGGGCCTTTTTTACACAGCCATGTCAGAAGAAAACACCTCCCCAGACGCGCCCGTAGCGAAACCTGGAGCCCAGCAGGATAATCCCCTCGCCGACATCATCGTCAATGTCTTGCTCCCGGTCATGATCCTGAGCAAGTGCAGTAAAGCTGGGGAAGAATGGTATCAGCTCGGCCCTTATGTCGCCATCACTCTCGCCCTCGCTATCCCACTGATCTACGGGATCTGGCATTTTATTCAGAAGAAAAAAGTGAACCTCTTCTCCGCCGTCGGCATCGGCAACGTTCTCCTCACCGGCCTCATCACCATCTACCTCTTCTCTTCCGACGACCCCGGCACTCGTAAGCTCGCCCCCTACCTCTTTGGCATCAAGGAAGCCGTCCAGCCACTCATCCTCGGCTCTCTCTTCCTCCTCACTCATAAGCGTAAGAGCCCACTCTTTAACGCCTTCATCTATAACGATGGCGTCTTTGATCACTCCCGGATTCAGCGGGCCCTGAAGAAGAATGATAAAGTCCCTGAGCATAAGGAACTCCTCTGGAAATCGACTCTCCTATTCTTCGGTTCCTTCTGCCTCTCCGCCATCCTCAACCTCGGCCTCGCCTACTACTTCATGCATGACCTCAACCCGCATGCAGAAAACTGGAGAGAACTCTACAATGAAGACGTCGGCCGCATCACCGGCTGGGGTTACCTTGTCATCGGAGTCCCCCTTCTCATCATTGGTGGCTTCATCCTCTTCCGCCTCATCAAAGGGCTGAAGGAACTCACTGGCCTGGAAACTGAAAAAATCCTGCAGGCAAGATAAGAAATCGAAACCACTGATTCCTAAAAAAACATCTCTCATCTACCTCCACTGTCCAAGCAATCAGTCTTAATCAGCGAAATCAGTGGTTCCCCCTCCATTCTGTAAATTTTGTTCATTCTGTCTAAAAAAAGACTCCTTCATTTCCCCATATCCAGTCTGGAAGCTTCAGATTTCCTGATCTAACTTGCGCCTGTTCGTGACCGAATTTTTCAAGCATTTCCATTTTGCCCAACCATGGTGGCTTCTTTTGTTAGCCGTCATTCCGCTGCTCTGTTTTCTGGGCTACCGACGTGGGGTCAATAACTACCTCATCTTCCCCACTCTGCGAGTGATCGGAACCCTGGGAGCGAAGCCAAAAAACCGCACTTGGCGTTTCGGCCCTCTGCTCATTCCACTCGCACTCATCCCAGCCATCATCGGGATGGCCCGCCCTCAGTGGCAAAAACACTTCGAGACCCGCAATGCCAGCGGAATCGATATCATCGTGGCTCTCGACACTTCCGTCTCCATGGAAATTCGAGATTTCGTATCTCGGGAAGATCAAATCATCCGCCCCATTCGCCGTCTTGACGCTGCGAAAAATGTGATCGCCAATTTCATCGAAGATCGCCCGGACGACCGCATCGGCATCGTTAGCTTCGCGGCTCGTCCTTACACCGCCTCAGCCCTCACCATGGATCATGACATCGTGATCGAAAAACTAGGCGAACTCGTTTCCGTGCAAGGTGATGAAGGCGGCACTGCCATTGGAAGCGCGATCGCTGCGTCCGCGACCCGTCTTGAACAACTTCAGGAATCCAAGAGTAAAATCGTCGTCCTCGTCTCGGATGGTGAAAGTAACTCTGGCCAGCTTACTCCGCTAGAAGCCGCTGATCTCGCCGCCGAGATCGGCATCAAGATTTATCCCATCGCGATTGGCACCGAAGATGGCCGCCTCCCCAACGGCCGCCAAGTGGTCCAGCAGGTGGAATTCGATGTCGAAACATTGAAAGAAATTGCAGAAAAAACCGACGGTGAATTTTACCGTGCTACCAACTACTCCGGTCTCGAAGATGCTTTTAAAACCATCGATGAACTCGAAAAAACAGAGGTCGAACGCGAGCGCTGGACCAAGTCACGCGAACTTTTTCACTACTTCGCCGGAGCCTCAGTTCTCCTTCTAAGCCTGATTCTGGCTTACACCGCTTTCAATCCCCCCCCTCTCCCCTAAGCTCTGACACGATGACATTTGTCGACCAAACCTGGCTCTGGCTGATCGTCCTCCTGCCCTTCATTGGAGCAGCGGCGGTCATGATCTGGATTCGCAGAGGTAAGCGCTGGCACCAGATGATCGCGCCTCGCCTACGCTCTCGCCTGAGTGAGAAACGCTCCGGCCGATGGCATTTCATCTCCCTCTTTCTCGCCCTGCTTGGCTTAGGTTCCATCATCATTGCCCTCGCCCAGCCTGAAGGGGGCGAAGAATTTGAAGAGCGCAAAACCGAAGGACGAAACATCCTCTTCTGCCTCGATATTTCACGCAGCATGCTCGTGGAAGATGTCACCCCGAGCCGGCTCGTCGCGGCGAAGGCTGCGGCCCAGGAAATCATGGACGAGTTCCCCAACGACCGCGCCGGGCTCATGATCTTCGCGGGAGAAACAGACGTTCAAGTCCCCCTCACCATTGACCGGTCCTACGTCCGTCGCGCCATCCAAGAAACCACGACCTGGGATCTCCCTACGGGCGGCTCTGACCTCGCTCGCGCCATTCGTGATGCGACCGAGAACCTCGTCAAAACAGGCCAGAAAAGTAACGTCATGATTCTTCTCAGCGATGGAGAAGAACATACCGAAGGCTTAGCCAACGCCGCCCGTGAAGCCAGAAAAGCGGGCATTTTTGTCTATGCGCTAGGGTTTGGAACCAAGGCCGGAGGCATGATTCCTGACACTCGACAACGTGATGGCCGCTTCCGAGATATACGTGGAAACGTCATCAACAGCGCTCTCAACGACACCTCTCTTCGCCTCATTGCTCAAGAAACTGACGGAGTCTATTCTCAAGGGGTCGGTCCCGCCTTCCTGAAGAAGCTGGGCGAAACGATCAATGACATGGAAGCTTTCGAGTCAGAAGGTAAACATCTGCGCGTTGCGAAACCGCTCTTCCAGTGGTTCCTTCTCCCCGGTATTCTACTCATCATGATTTCACTCATCCTCCGCCTCGTACCCACGCTCCGCCATGGCGCTACGGCACTCATTTTATTTGCCGCTATCTGCGGGAATCTCAGAGCGGATGAAATCAAAGACGGACGAGCTGCTCTCGAGGAAAAAGATTTCACCCAAGCAGCCCGCCATTTCTCTGCCGCCGCCCGCGAGAGTTCAGGTAAGAAAGCGGCCCAGCTCAATCTCGCCGCCGGAGCAGCCTCCTATCAGGCGAAAGACTGGCTCAGTTCTTCGGCCTCATTTAGCGAAGCCTTGCGTAGCGACAGTAAAAAGCTGCAAGAGAAAGCCTATCTCGGACTCGCAAACAGTATCTTCTATCGTGGAGCTGAAGAAGAGGATGAGGAAAAGCAAGAAAAGCTTTGGAATGACTCAATCGAAAATCTCAACGAAGCTCTCTCTCTGAATCCAGATAGTAAGGAAATCAAAGCAAACCTCGAAGCCGTTGAAGAACAGCTCGCCGCCCTGAAGAAGAAGCAAGAGGAAGAAAAACAACAGGAAGAGCAAAAAGATCAGCAGCAAGAGCAGGATCAAAATCAAGACGGTAAAGACGAGCAGGAGAATCAGGATCAGCAAAATAAGAACGGCGAGCAGGATCAGAAAGACTCACAGAACCAAGAGGGAGAAAACGGGGAAGAAAATAAGGAGGAGGAAGGCTCTGACGGTCAGCAACAAAAAGAAAAAGACCAACAGGAGAAAGAAGGCGATCAAGGCAAGGAAGGCGAAGAACAAAAGGAAGGTCAGGGAGAAAACGAAAAGAAGAAAGACGACTCACAGAACAGCCAAGGAGAGGGTGAGCAGGATCAAAATGATCAAAAAAACCAACAATCCGAGCAGGAAAAAGCTCAACAGGAAGCTCAAGAAAAGGCTGAAAAAGAACGCCAGCAAAAACAACAACAGCAGGCTCAACAAGCACAGCAACAGCAGCACCAACAGCCAGAATCTCCGAAAGAACTCGCCCGCCGTATTCTCCGAGAAAATGCTGACTTAGGCCGACGCCCTCCCAGACAGTGGAACCGTGCCATGCCCCGCAGACCCCTCAAAGATTGGTAAACACCAATGAATGTGATCCATCGAATTCTATCTTGGAAAACCGCGCTGGTTTTCCTGTTTTTTCACTTCAGTAGTCTTGCCTCAGCTCAGCAGCCGAAGGCCACCGCTATTCTCGCAAGTGACATCGTGGTCACTCAAGAGGCCACGGTCCTGAGGATCAGCATTTCGAATGCGGAAATCTATGGCTGGCCCGAGACACCGCGAGTCGCCCCTCTCACCTTTAAGCAAGGCAGCACCGGCTTCTCTATCATCAACGGGCGCCGAACTAGAAACCTTGATTACGCCGTCTCCTCCTACCGCGCGGGGCTCTTTAAAATTCCTTCTTTTAAAATCAATACCAACAAAGGCATGCTCACAACAGAGCCACTGATACTGCGGGTTTTTGACGAAAATCAGCTGAAAGAGCAGATTGCTGAGATTGAGAACACCACCTCGCAACTCCCTTATTTCTGTGGCACCTTCATCGTAAATCCAAATCCTTACGTCGGTGAAGAACAACAAGTGATGCTGAAGCTCTTCATCCCACAGGGCATCCGTATTCAGGAACCTCAGCTGGCAGAAATTGAAACCAAAAACCTCGCTGCCTGGCGCTTTGAAAATCGCGATCTCCAAGGATCTTATGAACGAGGAGGAAAGCACTATCAATCACTGACCTACTTCAGCACCGTGGCTGGGCTCAAAGCAGGCTCAGCCACCCTCGGCCCGGGCAAGGTCGAACCTGTCATTCAAGGACGTGCCAGAGGGCGAGGCCTTTTTGGCTGGCAGAGCTTTAATATTCGCTTTGATTTCCCCACTCTGGAAATGGATATCAAACCCCTGCCCTCACCGATTCCACTTGGATTTAGCGGGGCCGTTGGAAACTTTCAGCTCACCGCCCTCCCTTCTGCACAGGAACTAGAACTGGGCGAAAGCCTGACAGTCGATATCGCGGTCACCGGATCAGGCAATCTCGATAAACTCGCCGCCCCAGAACTTCTAGCCGATGAGGAAGAATGGAAAACCTTCGACGCCATTCGTCAGACTCAAGGGACCGAACGCCGCAAGGCAAACGGAACGGTTCACTTCAACCATGTCATCCGCCCTCTCCGTAAAGTCGAAGAACTCCCGCCCTATCGGCTCGTTTTCTTTGACCCAGTCATCGAGGAATACCGCACGATTAAAAGCGCTCCTTATCCACTCGTCGTACGAGGTTCATCTAGTATGAGCAGCCTATCAGCAAGTCCACTCGTAGCCCTCACGCCAGGAAAACTAAAAACGCTCTCTACCATTCCCATCTGGCTCTGGCAGATCATTCCTGCTGGGCTCACTCTGGCAGCACTCGGTCTTGGAATTCGCCGCCATTTCAGCCAACGTAAAATGGCCGCAATTCCGAAACAGGAATTCGAACAAGACCTCGCCAAGATCAAAGATGCCGCTTCAAAAGGGCGTCCTGAATTTTACCGAGCCATCGGTCGCTTCCTCGAACATTGGCCTCACTCACAAATTCAGAATGAAGCGGGTGAACTTCTAGCCACAAGAGATGACATCTGCTTCTCCCCTCAAAAGGAAGAAGAACAAGTTCTCCCAAAAGAACGCTCCAAGGTGCTGAAACTCCTTAAAAACTGCGCTCCGATCATACTCGCGTTCATCACCTTCATGCCCGCTCCGGCGGAGGCATCCATCGAAGCCTTATGGAATGACAAAAAATACCAAGAGGGAGCCGATTTCTTAAAAGCCGAAATTAAAAAGAACCCCACTCCCACTGCTTACTACAATCTCGGGGTCTTCGAAGAAAAGCTCGAACGCCCTGGTAAGGCGCTCTTAGCCTACTACCGAGCGCTCGCCTCTGATAGCAGTCTCGATACTGAGCGCCCACTTGAGCTAGCGACAAAAACAGGAGCCATCACCAAAATGGAGAGAAAAACGGATGACTGGCTCGCTCATTTCTCGCAGAAATTTTACCGCGAAATTTTCATCCTCGGTATCTGGCTCATCATTCTCGCCTTTGCCAGTAAGACCTTGCTCAAAAGCTTCAGCACTCCGCGCTGGGAGAAACTCTCATTTATCACCTGCCTCACCCTCGCTCCCATCGCACTTCTTGCCGGTGGACTCGCGTGGTGGTTTTACCCCGAGGAAAAAACCTACCTTTCCTTACTCGAAGGCTCAGTCGTGATGAATGTGGAACCGCTGAAAAACTCGCCTCACTCAGAGGGCGAAAGCTTCCGCGAAATCCCCGCAGGTAGCCTCGGCTTTGTTACCGCCGAGCGTGGAAATTGGAGCTTTATTGAATTCCCTAAAGGTCTAAACGGCTGGCTCCCTAAAGCGTCCCTCCGTCAAATTGCAGGAAATGAACTGTAAGCTCACACCATGCGCCCACGTCTCCACAATCTAAAGTGATTCTCATGATTAAATTTTCCCGATTCATCCTGCTCCCGATCTTCCTAATAAACCTTCTCTCAGCTGAGGAGAAGAAAGCGGAAGCCGGAAAGGAGCAAGAAAAGCCCACCACAGTCACAGCCCAAGATTCAGTCACCATTGATGGGCAGAAAATTGACTATCGAGTGACCGCAGCCACTCTCAAACTAAAGAACGAGAAAGGTAAAGACCAGGCCTCAATCTTCCATGTCGCATACGAGCGCCTCGGGGTAAAATCGCGTAGCGAACGCCCAGTGGTTTTCTGTTTCAATGGAGGCCCAGGCTCCTCGGCCGTCTGGCTCCATCTCGGTGGAGTAGGTCCACGGCTCGTGCCCAGCACAGAGGACGGACTTAAAACTCTTCCTCCTCCTCATGGAGTCATCGAAAACCCTCATTCTATCCTCGATGTTGCCGATCTTGTCTTCATCGATCCAGTCTCCACGGGCTATTCACGTGTCGAAGGAGAGACAAAGCGCACTGAATTTCACGGCGTCGAAGAAGATATTAAATCCGTCGGGGATTTCATCCGCCGCTGGGTCACGGAAAATGATCGCTGGGCCTCACCTAAGTTTCTTCTCGGAGAAAGCTATGGTGGCATCCGTGCTGCCGGTCTCTCTGAGCATCTTCAAAGTCGCTACGGCATGTCCCTGAACGGCAGCATCCTCCTTTCCTCTCTTCTCGATTACCGCACCCTGGTCAGCGGACCCGGCGATGATCTTTCCAGCGCGGTGTTTCTACCAGCTTTTACCAGCGTGGCTCATTTTCATAAAAAGATCACTGGTGATCGTGCTCAGCTCTTCCAAGAAGCACGGGACTACGCCTTTGGTGATTACTACGCCCTTCTTCTTAAAGGAACGACCCTGACCGAGACCGAAATGGCCACCGCTTCTGAGAAGCTCAGTAAGCTCACCGGAATCCCAGCCGCAATCTGGCAGGAAAATAATCTCCGCATCTCCCCTTCTCGCTTCCGTAAGGAACTCCTTCGTTCCGAAGGAAAAACGTTAGGACGTTTCGATGCTCGCGTCGCTTGGCCTTCAGTCCATAAGCAGGATGACTACCCGGACTATGATCCATCCTATGACCTCGTTTATGGTGCATTTTCCACCGCGATGAACGACTACCTTTCACGTGATCTTAAGTGGGAAGGCCACCATCCCTATGAAATCCTCACCCGCAAGGTCCACCCTTGGAACTGGGGCCGGAAGAACGCAATCGTCAATGTTTCAGGCAAGCTAGCTACCGCGATGCGTCAAAACCCTGATCTTAAAGTCCTCGTCATGTGTGGTTATGCCGATCTCGCGACTCCGCCGACTGGAGTGATTCAGAGCGTTAACCAGCTCTTCGAAGTGCCCGCAGAACGAAGAAAAGATATCAAATACACTTGGTATGAGGCAGGTCACATGTTTTACCTCAACCAACCCGACCTTGAAAAAATGCGAAAAGATCTCGTCGATTTTATCAAGGAAAGCCGATAAGGACTCGGCGACCGCGTTTAACTACACCTGAATGGAACTTATTATCTGGATCGGCATCATCTTTTGCATCGTCCACTCGGCGATCTTCTCTGGATGCAATCTCGCATTTTTCTCGCTCGGGAGAATGCGTCTCGAAGCTGAAAGCGAGCGCGGAAACCTGGACGCTAAAAAAGTCCTCGCTCTCCGGCAGGATGCGAACCTGCTGCTGTGCACCATCCTCTGGGGAAATGTCAGCGTCAATGTGCTCTTGGCTCAGCTCAGTGAGACTGTCTTCGAAGGTTTAGGAGCTTATGCCGGAGTCGGTGGTTTCATCTTCTCCACGGTAGGCATTACTTTCTTTGGTGAAATCATGCCTCAGGCATATTTTTCCCGAAATGCTCTCAAAGTGGGCGCCTTCCTCTCCCCTCTCGTTAAGTTCTACCAGATCCTCCTTCTCCCCCTGACAAAGCCCTGCGCCCTTCTTTTGGACGGCTGGATCGGCCCTGAAGGTCCTTCCTTTTTCCGCGAACGGGATCTGGAAGCAATCCTTGAAAAACACATCAAGGAACAAGACTCCGAAATCAGTGCTAACGAAGGTCGCGGTGCGCTCAACTTCCTAGACCTCGATGACCGCCGAATCGAGCTGGAAGGTAAGGTGGTCGATCCCGAAACGATCTACCCCTTCCCTAGCAAGCTCGACCTCACCATCCTGCCAGAGCTGGAGACCGAGGAAGGACAGAACTTTATCGCTTCACTTAAGAAGCATCAACGGAAGCGAGCACTCATTATCGACTCTGAAACAGAGGAACCCGTGCTCGTGCTCGAAACCACCGAGTTCCTGAGCGACTGGCTCGTGACCGGGAAAGGCATCGATATTTATGACCACTGTCACCGCCCCATCGTGGTGAGTGATCGGGAGGAATCTCTCGACTCCGTGCTTGGCGAATTCGTGGTCGAAGCGGAGGATTCCAGTGATCTCGTGGTCGACCGCGATGTGGTCCTTTACTGGACTCCCGAGGAAAAGCGTATCATCACCGGAGCAGATATTTTTGGCCGTTTGCTAAAAGGAATCGCAAAACGAGTGGTCGTCCCGCCCGATAAGGATTAATTTTACTCCAGTTTGAAATACTGGCATCGACAGACTTGGCCACGCTTACGGGATGAATCCCATGAAGTGGCCTGCCATTTCTGCGACTCTCTTCATGAAGCTCAGCTCATCGAAGAAGGGCAGGAAGCGCACTGTCTTACCTGCGGACAACCTCTCTATCGGAACCGCCCCCAGAGCCTCGAACGAGCTATCGCCTTCGGCACCACCGGGATTCTCTTTTTTATCGCGATGATCTTTCTTCCCTTCATGACGCTGGATGCGCAGGGAAATAGCATGACCACCACTGCTGGGCAGACCGTGATTCGCCTCTGGCTCAATGGAGGCTACCTCATCGCACCTGCCGTTTTTATCTTCACCTTTCTCCTGCCCTTTCTTCAGCTCTGCAGCTTACTCTATCTCTGCACTCCTCTCCTCTCCGGGCGCACCTTTCCCGGCATGATCTTCGTGGCGAAACTTCTTAATGGTCTTCAAGCCTGGGTCATGGTGGAGGTCTTCTTTCTCGGAACCATTATCAGTCTGCTCAAACTCGTGACACTGGCAGATGTGTCGATGGGACTTGGCTTTTGGTCCATGGTCGGCCTCATGCTCAGTCTCGCAGCCTCTGTGGGTGGGATTGATAAAATGGAACTCTGGGACCGTATCGAACTCGCAAAAGCCCGAAAAGATGCGCCAGTAGAAGGAGGCCTCGTATGCTAGCCAGCGCACTCGAGAAAGGAAAAGTCAGCTGTCACACTTGTGGAAAAATTTCTCCGCTAGAACAGACCCGCTGTCCGCGCTGTAATACCGCTCTCCATGCTCGAAAAACTGAGAGCGTGCAGCGCTGCCTCGCCTACCTTGTAGCGAGTATTATCGCCTACATCCCAGCGAACATCTGGCCCATCATGCGGGTCGATCAGCTCGGAGGAGCAGAAGAGACCACGATTCTTAACGGAGTTGCCACTTTCTGGGAAATGCAGGCCTACCCTGTCGCCATCACGATTTTTGTCGCCAGCGTTCTCATTCCTGGGCTCAAGCTTTTTTCGCTCGCCTGGCTCTGCCTACTCGCTAGCCGAAAAAGATCGCTCAATCCACGACAGGCGACCCGCATTTACTGGCTCACCGAACTCGTGGGCCGCTGGTCTATGGTGGATGTCTTCGTAGTCGCGATCCTCGTTGCCCTCATTCAGCTAGGCAATATCATGTCCATCACCCCCGGACCTGCAGCCGTCTCCTTCGGCCTCATGGTCATCCTCACCATGATCGCAGCCCATGCCTTTGACCCTCGATTGATTTGGGATAAGGTCCGCCAATCACCAACCACGAATTCATGAGTAATTCTCAGCAACCAGAAGTCCGTCAGGGGCGAAAAATCAGTAAAGTCTGGATCATTCCCATCCTAGGGCTTCTCCTGGGCGGTTGGCTCGTGAAACGTCAACTCGATGACATGGGCGAGATCGTCCTCGTCACTTTTGATAATGCCGAAGGACTCGAAGCCAATAAAACAGAAGTCCGTTGCCGTAGTGTTAAAATCGGGAAAGTAGAATCGATCGAACTCTCAGGCGACGATCTGAAAGTCGAAGTCAGGATGCGTATCAACTCATCTCACCTACGTCTCATCCGCGACGGTGCTCAATTCTGGGTCGTGCGCCCCCGAGTTTCTGCGAGCGCGATCTCTGGTCTGGGCACCATTCTCAGCGGCTCATACATCGAGCTCGACCCCGGCCCTGGTGGAGAAGAAAAGCTGTCCTTTATCGGTGAGGAACAACCTCCGCTGACCCCAGCCTCTGTCGCTGGGCTACGCCTTGAACTCGACGCGGTTTCACCCGGTTCAGTTGCGGTGGGAAGTGGCGTTTATTTTCTCGGAAACCCCGTCGGACGAGTGGAACGACGCTCTTTTGACCCCATCCTACGCCTCACGACCTTTGGCATTTTCATCGACGAAGAATACGCCCAGCTCGTTAATAGTGAGACCCGCTTCTGGCGTGATAATGGCATCGAACTCGAAGTCGGCACTCAAGGGTTTAACCTCGAACTCCCTTCTCTAGACTCCCTCATTTCCGGGCGAATTAACTTTGGAACCCCGGAAAATATTAATGAAGGCGAACCCCTTGAAGTTGAATCCGCCTCCTTTCCCCTCTTCGCTAGTCTCGATGAGGCAAATGCGAGCGCCTTCGAAAGCGCAGCAGACTTTCTCCTCCTTCTGGAACGCTCCGTGCGTGGGCTCAACCCAGGAGCCCCAGTCGAATTCCGCGGGCTGACTGTCGGGCGGGTCTCAGAAATTTCCTACCAGCTCGTAGAAAATACCTCCGTCCAGAAAACACCCGTTCTCATTCAGCTCAACGAATACCTACTCCAAAAGCACTTCCCCGCTTCATTCCGTGATGAAGGAGCTAAGGGCCTCCAGGCCGCCCTCGAACGCGGTCTTCGTGCTTCGGTAAAATCGAGTAACATCATCACCGGCCAGATGTTTATCGATCTCGACTACTACCCAGATTTACCCGGGACGAAACTCACTCTCGTCAACGAATACGTCGTCCTCCCCACCATCGAAACTGGATTTGAACGACTAGAAGACCAAGTCGCGGCCCTACTCGAAAAGCTCAACAACCTTGAAATCGAAACACTCCTCGCCAAAGCCGGGAATACTGCCGATTCCGCCACCGAGACCCTCTCGGAAATCCAGCGCACCCTTGTCGCTCAAGACACCGTTGTCGGTGACGCCCGCACGACCTTACAAGAAATCACGAAAGCAGTACGAGCTTTTAAAGATATCGCGGAAGCGAATGACACCAAGGCCCTTTCTTCCGATCTCCGCGCCACTCTCGCCCAGCTCAACGCCTCCTTAAAACCACTCTCTAACGAAGGAGTTGTCTACGGAGACCTCCGCCGCACCCTCGATGAAATCCGCTCCATGTCACGCTCCATGGAACGGATGACTACCGAAATCGCGGATAAACCGAATTCCCTCCTCTTCGGCAAAGACCCTAACAGCCGTAAAATTCCACGGGCACGCCGCAAACGTTAATTTTTTATCTGAGTTATGAACCGCTTCATCTCATCCATCCTCCTGACCTGCGTCCTCGCACTCACCGCTTGCCAAACCGTTGAGCGTCAATACTACGTCCTCACTCCTACCGCACCGCCTACAGGCCGAAACAATAGCACAGGTATTGGCATCGGCCCCGTCATCGTGGCAGACTATCTCGTAGAAAGACCGTACGTCGCATTCCAGAGCACTCCAAACAGAGTTGAACTCTCAGAGCTCCATGAATGGGCTGGAGATCTCCGTGACGACTTTAGCCGTACTTTAGGCACGAATCTCGGTCGCCGCATGGGCACTGGAAACATTCGCACGTATCCATGGGACCGTGAAAGTGAAATCGATTACCAAGTCACCGTCGAGGTCCACCGTTTCCACGGCACCTCAGATGGAGACGCCCTTCTGGAGGTCTCATGGCGTGCTTACTCATTCCCCGGGCCCCGACTCATCACAAGTCGCACAGAAACATTACGGGAACCACTACGAGAAGACGGTTTCGATGAGCTCGTGGCCGCCCAGAGCCGTCTCGTTGATCAACTCGCAGCTCGAATTTCTCGTAAACTTAAGAAGTAAACAGAGCATCCACTTCAGGAAGATCCGCTGCCGTGCGAGCTTTACGGCTTACGATAATCTTTCCTTTCCTTACCAAAAAGGCACCAGGCATCTGTAAGCCATCACCCGCTAGGTGACCGACGCCACAGCCACGGAAAAAAGCCACCGCGCCTCGATACCAGACGCTCGGACCAAAGAGTTCCAGAAAACCACCTTTTCCCAGACCAAAAGCTCGGTACAAGTCACACCAAGGGTCCGCAATACGGGCGACATCTGCGCATCTAAGATAGTCGACCTCTTCACCTTCTTTCAGCATGTGAACGAGCACTAGCTTCGCGCCATGTTCACGAGACTGAGCTTCCATATTCTCCAAATTTTTCAAAAGCTGTCGGGTAAAGGTGCAACCAAAATGTCGCAGAAAAACGACGGCCAAAGTTTGATCCTCTGAAGCTTCAGCAAGTGTTTGTCCGTCAGAAAGTTTAAAAGTCTTCATCGCCTCATCTCTCGACATCGGCTCTCCCACGGCTGGTTGCCCCACTGCCAAACAAGCCGCTGACCACAGAATCATCGCAAACGGGATAAGCCAGATAAGGTCATTAAAAATGATCATCCAACCCGCGGCCCATGGCAATTCACCCTGAGAGGCTGCCCAGACAAAGCCAATAGGGCCAAATACTTTTCCTAAAAATCCGACTAGCACGATGGGCCAATGTTTCAGAGGAGCCTGTGCTGCGATAAGATAGCCCACTCCGTAAACTCCGACGATCATCCCAATACACTGCCACAGAAATATATATCGAGGCTCTTCCATCCCCGAAATTGAAAACCACGCCTTAGGCCAGCCGGCCACCCAAAGCCCAAACAAAAGATTATAAATCCCCGCCAGACGTAATGCGCCCCCCATCCAGCATGGGGCTTTACAGCTGCGCGCATCACATTCGATTGTCATGGCGGAAGCTAGTAGCCTTTTCACCGATGACAACCTGCTTTCCAGAAATAAACAGCTAAAAAAGGCTTAACAAAAAGCCAGGGTTTGAAACCAGATTTCAGCTGAAGGGCCAAACCAAACTCAATGTGAGTCGTTTCAAACACCTGACTTGCTAAGACAGATACACTCTCTCGAACCGGAACTCGATACGTCCCAGTCTTCAGAACTAAGCCTTACTCTGGAAGCTCGGCGACTGGTAGGTTCATCACCTCTTCGCGATAGCTTTCCGCCAGTGGAGTGGAAAGATAGCGCTCTGTGGAAGAACAGCCGATAGTGACGATGCGCTTTCCTTTAAATTCAGGACGCTTTGCCACTTCGATCGCGGACCACACATTGGCACCTGTAGAAATTCCTGCTGGGATCCCCTCAAGCTGAGCCAGCTTCTGTGCCATTTCGAAGGCATCTTCGTTCGTCACGGTAATAGTGCCATCGAGCACTTCCGTATTTAAGTTCCCTGGGATAAATCCAGCTCCAATTCCCTGAATCTTATGTGGTCCTGGAGACCCTCCACCGATCACGGGGCTATTTTCTGGTTCGACGGCAATCGCTTTAAAATCTGGGTTCCGAGATTTGATGACTTCGGTCACTCCGGTAATCGTTCCGCCGGTCCCGACGCCGCACACGATCGCATCGATCTTCCCTTCGCTGGCGGACCAAATTTCTTCGGCTGTCGTCTGGCGGTGCACTTCTGGGTTTGCAGGATTATCAAATTGGCTCGGGCCAAAGGCATTTTCATCTTCAGCGAGAAGTTGCTTCGCTTTAGCAATCGCTCCTCCCATTCCCTTTGGCCCCGGAGTCAGCACGATTTCCGCGCCGAGACTGCGCAGGAGAACCCGGCGCTCGATCGACATCGTTTCAGGCATAGTGAGAATGCACTTGTAGCCCTTAGCCCGCGCCACGAAAGCGAGTGCAATTCCGGTGTTACCAGAAGTGGCCTCGATGATCGATCCACCTGGCTTCAGTTTCCCCTCTTTCTCCGCCGTCTCGACCATCGATTTCCCGATGCGATCCTTCACGCTAAAGAGTGGATTAAAAAATTCTGCCTTTACGAAAACCTCAGCCTCAAGACCTTCCGTGACATTGTTCAGCTTGATCAGCGGTGTGTTCCCGACAGTATCGACGATATTTGTAGCAATGCTCATGATGGCGAGAGCTTAGGCCCCATTATATCGGCTGATCCAGCCTCAAAAGCGAGAAAGCCGCTACTCAAAATAAGTATCCTCATGAGCATATGGTGGCGCACAGCAACAGAGAAAACGCACTTCATCGAGCCCACGAATCTGATGCCACTGCCCTGCTGGAATAAGCACCGCATCCCCTGGCCCGACTTCCTGCTCCTGACCTTCGATTTCCATCAAAGCGCGCCCTTCCATAATGTAGTAAAATTCCTCGCTGAGCTTATGGTAATGCCTCTCCGTTTGCGTTCCCGCTGGCACGGTAGCCTCCGCAAGACTCTGCCCTTTGACCGGCGCATTACTGAGGTCTAATAAGCTCCGAATGGTGGAGCCATCTTTTGTGGTAAATGGCTCCTGCTTGTCGCGCTTTCGAATTTCCATGCCAGATCCATATCCCGCTCACCGCTCCTTGGGCAGCGGTATTTTTCATTTCTTGAGTGCTCTCACCAGAGGCTCAGCTTTTTTCCAAAATCCGAAAAATCCAGCGCGTGCCAGCGGCTGCAATTCGAGATCTTCTTCTCGATC
>CALGMJ010000038.1 GCA_937958875.1 uncultured Verrucomicrobiales bacterium
AGTAGGGCCGCAGGGACTTGAACCCTGGACAAAGGGATTATGAGTCCCCTGCTCTAACCAACTGAGCTACAGCCCCATTAAAAATCAGCTACTCTTTAGGGTTAAGCTTTTCTAATTTAGAATACTTAACCTTGTTTGTGCTGCTTCGCGCGCGGAAGTTATTTGAGAGTGTAAGGTGATGGCAAGGTCATTCGACTGAGTTATTGAAGAAATTTCCATCCCTCTTTGTTTTAAAGGCAAAGAGGGACTAAAGATCGCAGCTAAAACAATATAACCCAAAATCCTTAAGATCAGCCCACACTACTCCTCCTCCAGTGAATGGTCACTACCTTTAGGCACTGTTACGGAAGGTCAGGTGCTCATTTCGTTCGTGTAGAATTCCGATCAAATACTGGGCAGGCAGCAGAATGACCCATTGGCCATCCTGATCTCGGGCGATCACTGCCCCTGATGGGAGAGTGACTTCCGGCGGTTCACGGTCGCTGCGTGAATGATCAGGTTCATTTTCCACAAACCACTGCACACAGGTCCAACGCGGATGCTCCAGCCGAGTTTCAACCTGATACTCAGAAATAAGCCGAGCCTGGAGGACCTCAAACTGTAAGGGGCCCACCGCTCCTAAAAGAGGAACAGCCTGGGCACTGTGGTGCACGTGATACGCCTGAGCAACTCCCTCTTTCATGAGCTGCTCCATGCCTGCTCGATAGCGTTTGATGTTCGCCGTGTCCTTATTGATGATGTAGGTGAAACATTCGGGGGTGAATCGAGGCATCTCATTGTAGGTGATCTTAGGATCACTGGTGAGGGTATCTCCGATGAGGAAATTATAGTTTCCCACGAGCGCAAGAATGTCTCCAGCATAGGCTGTATCGAGAGTTTCGCGATCCTGACCGAAAAGCTTCTGCGCATTCGCTAGTCTTACCTTTTTCCCAGAACGCTGATCGATGACCTGCATGTCTCGCTCGAACACCCCAGATACGATACGCACGAAGACAGCACGATCACGGTGTCTTGGATTCATGTTCGCCTGAATCTTGAAGACAAAACCTGAGAAGCTCTCATTTTCAGGGCCCACCATTTGGTCTTCTCCAGCATTAATGCGCCCCGCTGGAGGGGGTGCCATTTCCAGAAAACTCTCTAGCATGTTCTGAACACCAAAGTTGTTCATCGCACTCCCAAAGTAGATCGGCATTTGTTGGCCTGCTAGCACTTGCTCAACATCTAACGCTTCAGTAAGGCCATCGAGAAGTTCGACTTCCGAGGTCACAGTCTCATAGAGTTCGTCGCTCAGGGCTTCGCGAACTTTTTCATCCTCGATCCCCGCAACTTCGAGCGGCGCTTTGAATGCACCGTGCGCGGTACGTTCAAAAAGATGCACTTCATCTTTTTTCCGATCATACACTCCACGAAAGCGCGGCCCATCACCAAGCGGCCAATTAACGGGCGCTGGAGCCAGCTTGAGGACCTTTTCTAACTCATCGATCAGCTCCAAAGGAGGCCGCGATGGTCGATCCATCTTATTGATAAAGACAAAGATGGGAACGCCTCGACGCCGACATACCTCAAACAACTTTAAGGTCTGAGCCTCAATCCCTTTACCGGCATCAATAACCATGACGGCAGCATCAACGGCAGAGAGCACTCGGTAAGTATCTTCAGAAAAATCATGGTGCCCAGGGGTGTCAAGAAGGTTGATGCAACAGCCTTGGTAATCAAACTGTAGGACTGTCGAAGAAACAGAAATCCCCCGCTCTTTTTCCATCGACATCCAATCACTCGAGGTGGATTGCTGTTCTTTCTTTGAGGTGACGCTTCCAGCCAAACCAATCGCGCCCCCATATAGAAGCAGCTTTTCGGTCAGAGTTGTCTTTCCCGCATCCGGGTGAGAGATAATGGCAAAAGTTCGACGACGTGAAATCTCACGGACAGAAGCAGCAGGAAGCATAGTGGTGGAAGCTGAAATAGATGAAGGAGGGTAGCTAGTGAAGAGGAACGTGTCGTAACGCGAAGTGATGCCTTTGACAACTGACGTCTTTTTTTCTGACCAGTGTTCGGCTTTTTGTTTTGTTCAGCACTTTTTCCCTTTATTGTCCGGCCCTGATGAAACTCTTCTTCAAGCTCCTACTGATCGCTTCTGTCACACTCAGCGCGCACGCCGAACAAGTTCTGATGAAAACCAGTATGGGAGACATCGTCATCGAGCTGAACGAAGCAAAAGCTCCCATCACGGTGAAGAACTTCCTTAGCTATGTGGATGACAAGCACTACGACGGCACTGTATTTCACCGTGTCATCTCAAATTTCATGATTCAGGGAGGTGGCTTCAAGATGAAGAATGACATGCCTACCCAGGCTGAACCGAAGGCGGCCATCAAAAATGAAGCTGATAACGGGCTCAAAAATGACCGAGGCACCATCGCGATGGCTCGTACGTCTGACCCAAACAGTGCAACCTGCCAGTTCTTCATCAATGTTAAAGATAATGCCGCACTCAACTACCCTAACAATGGTGGTGGTTACGCAGTTTTTGGGAAAGTCGTAAAAGGCATGGATGTGGTGGATAAGATCAAAGCCGTCAAAACTGACCGTAAATTCCTCATCAGCCGGGGTCCCGATGGAACTTATTCACCCAATAAAGCTTCTGACGTTCCAGTAGAGACCGTCACCATCCAGTCCATCCGCCGTAGTAAGAAATGATCTGGCTTCTACCCCTCCTGGGATTTTTTCTAGGCTCCATTCCCTTTGGTCTGCTACTCGGCAAGATGAAGGGGATTGATGTACGAAAGCACGGCTCTGGAAACATCGGCACCACCAACGTTTTCCGAGTCTTAGGAAAAGGCCCCGGCATTGTCTGTCTAGTTCTGGATTTCCTAAAAGGCTATCTCCCCGTCCTGCTCGCTCAGCATTTCACCGCAGACATTCTCGAAGACCAGCGAACCCTTGCTCAAAGCATCGTGGTGATCACAGCCTTCGCTGCTATCATGGGGCATAATTATTGTCCATGGCTCGGGTTCAAAGGCGGCAAAGGGATCGCTACCAGTGGTGGTGCCATTGTTGCGCTCATGCCAGTAGGAGCACTATTACTTATCATCGTATGGGCTATCTTCACCTTTAGCTCTAAGTATGTTTCCGTGGGCAGCATTGCCGCAGCTATCGCACTTCCGCTCCTCTGTCTTTATGGATCCTGGCATCATGGGAAACTTCAAGACGGAACTTGGAATAAGCCTCTCTTCATTTTTTCCCTGATCGCAGGCAGTCTTGCGGTCTATAAACATCGTGGAAATATCACTCGCCTGCGCGAAGGGACGGAAAACAAAATTGGGCAGAAAAAAAACTCATGAGCTCTCCTTTTCAGCATCCCGTTGTCATTGGGTCAGGCTCTTGGGGCTCTGGCCTAGCCTCCATCATTGCTCGGCAAGGTCAACGGACCGCTCTCATTGGTCGTTGCCCGGAGGTGATTGCGGAGATTAATCAAGAGCATCGAAATTCAAAATACCTCCCTGGTGTTGATCTTCCTGAGGAAATCATTGCCAGCGATGATTTTTCCATCTGCCAATCAGCTGACCTCATCCTCTTTGTCGTTCCCACTTCATCCACACGGGAAACTGCAGAAAAGTTGGCGGCCTTAGGAATTCCGAAAAATACCGTTTTACTTTCCTGCGCAAAAGGCATCGAACGAGCCAGCGGTAAACGGATGTCTGAAATCATCGCTGATTCTTTTCCAGAAAATCCCATTGCCGTTTTTTCTGGCCCTAATCATGCCGAAGAGATCGCCCGTCAACTGCCCGCTGCTGCTACCATCGGCTGTGCAGATCATGAGGTGAGCCAAAAGCTACAGAGCCTATTCAATACGAAACGTCTCCGCATTTACACCGCTGATGATGTCGCCGGCATTGAACTTGGTGGGGCCCTGAAAAATATTTTTGCGATCGCCGCCGGTGTCGCCAGTGGCCTTCAGCTTGGCGATAATGCCATCGCCGCTCTTGCTACCCGTAGCCTTGCAGAAATGGTCCGTCTCGGTACTGCTCTCGGTGGAAAGACCGAAACCTTTGCCGGGCTCTCCGGGGTTGGTGATTTAATTACGACATGCTTTTCTGAGCATTCGCGAAACCATCGAGTGGGTGTCGCCCTTGGTAAGGGGGAAAAGCTTCCACAAATCGTTTCTCGCTTAGGTATGGTCGCGGAAGGAGTTCCCAATACGCAATCGATCTACGAAGCCGCTCGCCGGGTTGAAATCCGAACACCGATCATCGATGTCGTTTACGGAATGCTTTATCAGAATATTCCTCCGATCGAGGCATTAAATCAGCTGTTCCAGCCAAGCCCTGGTGAAGAACGAGATTGATCAAGGAGGGAAATCGCAAATGACTGATTTCCCACGATCTAAGGTCGACTAGGTAAGCGGAGAGTAAAGCAAGCCCCCTTATCTGAGCTCGTTAAGGTAAGTTCCCCCTTGAGTGCTCGTGATAAGCGTCGGCAGAGAGCTAAACCAAGACCGACGCCAGGCTTAGAGTGAGCTGCTTCTTGAGCTGATTTATGAAAGGCCCGGAAGAGCTTACGCTGGTCTCCGGATAGAATTCCTTTTCCATGATCCTGAACATCAAAATAGATGAACTTTGAATCACTTCGTACTTTGAGAATAATCTCACCCTCCCCTTGATCGGGCTGGCCATACTTACAGGCATTATCGATGAGATTAAAAAGGATCTGCTCCACTGCAGTCACATCTGTCTCAATGTTACCAAGATCTGGAGAATACTGGGTCGATAACGAAATCCCATCTTGGTCAACACGCCGCTGTAGGACTGGCCGTAATCTTTCTAAAAGCGTGTTCACCGAAAGATTTTCAAATTTTGAGCGCGCTGTGCCTCGTTCGATCTGAGAATAGGCGAGAACATTTTCGACAAGATGATTGAGACGCTCAGATTCTCCTAACATCGTCCGAAGGTAATCTTGCTGAGCCGCTTCATCTTTGACCATGCCATCAGCCAGCATTTCTGAGTAGAGGCGGAAGGTGGTGAGGGGCGTCCGTAACTCATGAGTCACGGCAGAGACAAAAGCAGCTCGTCGTTCACTCAGCTGGAGCACGCTTCGGAGTAGGATGATTAAGGCCCCGAGAGCAATGAGCGCTGCGACCCAGCCAAAAATTAGACTCTTTCGCAGAGAATTCCCTGCCAGTGAGATCAATTGTGGTCCCTCACCTGGGACCAGCTGATAAGGCAGCGACGCTAAAGCAAATTGACTAGACTCCCCCTCACCCAGAGCCTTGATTTTAACTCCTAATAGATCTTTAGGTAGTTCCTGCTTAAATTCGCGAAGAAGCATTTCCTGATCGAGCCATAGGCCCTGATACTTAGTGGTCATATTTCCGACCACTTCCCGTATCAAAAAAAGCTGTTTCTCAAGCCATTTAGGCTGAAAGAGAGATAAACGAATGAGTCTCTGCTCAAGAGAAGATTTTTCTTTCCTCTTGGACCAAGTTTGAGAAGCAGCAGGAACTGCTTCGACTGAATCCAGAACTCCCCGCGTTTGGTTATAAAGATTGAGCGAACGTTTTTTTGCCTTACCTAGGGAGCGGTTTAGAGCATTCGACCGACCCACAAATTCTCGTTCCGTGAGATTCTCCTGATAAATTTTTTGCTCGGCTACTGAGCCAGTAACGTCATTGCCGACTACGACCATATTTGGAGCAGCCCACGATAGAGCAGCATTTTCTTTCTGAGGAATGCAAGTCAGAGCGAAATGATCTTCGAAGGAAAATTGCTGATTGAGAGCAGCGAGTTTTTTCTCCGCTTTTTCTAACTTTTCTTTTGAAACCTGAGCCCCATAGGCCAGATCGCGAAGATGAGCCTCAGGAACTTGAGGCGAACGAATCAAACCATCAGATTCGATTTCAAAGTGGAGCTGCACAATGTCATGATCCTCTGTCAGAAGTGGTGAAGGTTGGAGGAGATTGGAGGCTTCAACGTTGGTAAAGTCAGGGCGAAAAAGATCACCTGGGGTGTAAAAAGATTGATAGTGGAGAGGCGGACGCTGGTTCTCAATGACGAGCAAATTTGTCCCAAGCGTATCCATCCGTGAAAGCGCTAAGCGGATCCGTTCGTGATAGTCGGCGGTGGCTTTCGACTGAAGCCGCTCACGCTCGCCTGCCAGCGAGCGCTGCGTCAGCCATCCTAGAACGCTAAAGATCAGAATCGCGCAAACCGCTAAGGAAGTCCAGATGAGCCAAGGACGATTCATGGTGAAGAAACAGCAGAGTTTGACGAGAGACGGTATCCTTTTCCACGCACCGTTTCTAAAATGGTCTGGCGCTCATCTTTAAGCTTCTTACGAAGATGGGCGATGTGCATATCAACGGTCCGCGTTTCAACATTCTTAGGATCAAGTCTCCAGACATGACGCAAGAGTTCATCGCGGGGCACAGCTCGTTCAGTGTTTGCCAGTAGGTAGCGCAATACCCCGACCTCACGATCTGAAAGGTCTACCTGATCGTTATTAAAACGGATTTGGCATCGGGCGAAGTCGATCTCACGGCCTTGAATCTGATGAACCTCACATAGAGCTTGGCGCTCGGAAGTACGACGCAGTACCGCATCCACTCTGGCGAGAAGCTCTCGAGCACTAAATGGCTTCACGACATAATCATCCGCCCCCATTTTTAGCCCGGTAACCCGGTCGTTTTCCTCCCCTCTCGCAGACAGGATGATGACGGCCTGCCCTGCACGCACTTTTTTAAGGGCCGCTAGAATTTCAAAGCCCGAAAAATGAGGCATGACGAGATCAAGAAGAAGGAGATCATAACTCGCTTCGAGAGCCAACTTCATGCCCTCCCGGCCATCACAGCCAGAAAGAACCTGATACCCAGAAAAGGTGAGCGCGTCGACCACTCCCCGTCTCACGGCGGCATCGTCTTCGATCACTAAAATTGTCGG
>CALGMJ010000039.1 GCA_937958875.1 uncultured Verrucomicrobiales bacterium
TGGCTCTCAATGGATTCCTTGCAGGTCTTGTCGGCATCACTGCTGGACCAGACGTTATCTCACCCACCATGTCTATTCTGGTTGGACTCATCGCTGGTGCCCTCGTAGTTGCTTCGATCCTATTCTTTGATAAGATCAAAGTCGATGACCCTGTCGGTGCTATTTCAGTCCACGGTGTTTGTGGTATCTGGGGAACACTTGCTGTAGGTATCTTCGGAGGCCAGAGCTTTATGTCTCAGCTCATTGGCTGCGTCGCAGTATGTGTTTTCGCATTCGTCTTCTCCTTTATCGTATTCTTCCTTCTGAAGCTCATCATGGGCGTTCGTGTAGACGAAGAAGAGGAATATGAGGGTCTGGATGTCGCTGAACACGGTGCTCCAGCCTACACAGACTAATTTCTCAATACTGGATTATTTAAACAAAAAGACCGCAGGTTATCCTGCGGTCTTTTTTTGCCTCAGAAAGAGAAGCTTAAACGAAATATCGGATTGTCTTAATCAGCGCACCGATAATACCTAAAGCTCCAGCAAGGATGGAAAAGGTGCTGATGAGTCCCCCGCGGACCCGATCCGACCAAGATTTCATCACCCCGAGAATTCCAAAGAGAATTGCAATCCCTGCTAAAATCCAGGCCCAGAGAGCACCCGAGGTGAAACTTAAGATTGCTGCGACAAAAGCGATGATCGAAGTTTTACTAATACGTTCAGTGACATTTTCACTCATAACCTAATCATTTACCACCACCACACATTGTCAATAGAAGGATCTTCCACCCGTCCAGACTCAGCCCCACTTTCCATCATTTACCATGACGAAGCCCTCGTGGCCGTCGATAAACCCGCAGGACAACTCGTTCACCCCGCTGATACCCCTCAAGCAGATGACCAGGTGACAATGAAAATCTTACGAGACCAAATCGGCCAAGAAGTTGAAGTTCTTCACCGTCTCGACCGCCCTACCACAGGAGTCCTACTCTTCGGGCTCAACAAACTGAGCTCGAAGAAAATGCGACATGCCTTCGAGCGCCGCCTTGTCCAGAAAACTTACTGGGCCGTCGTCCATGGTGTTCCCGAAAATAAAAAATGGATCAGCACCACCCCACTCCGCAAGGCAGATGACGCCCCGGAACAAGCAGCCGAGACCCATTTCCGAATTCTGGAAAATCTTTCCGAAGATCTAACTCTCCTCGAAGCTAGTCCTGTCACTGGCCGTTATCATCAAATTCGCCGTCACCTCAAGCTCGCAGGACTCCCAATTGTCGGAGATTTTCGTTACGCCGGAATGGAGCTGAGCCATGCGACAAGTAACCGCCTAAATCTCAATACTCGCATGTTACTACAGGCGAAATCTCTCACCTTCCCCCACCCCATCTCAAAAGAAAAAATCACCATCACCGCTCCAGCTGATCCCTTCATTCAAAAGCTACGGTCTGCTGATTAAAAGCCACTCAGCCAATTTTCAGCAATCAAAACTGATTTTGCGCTCCACAAAGGTTCCCGCCTATGCCAGTTCTAACAAATCTCCTAATTGCGAGAAAAACTGACACAACACCATCACTCCGTGAGCCAAGATACAACGAAACCCGAAGTCGTTCCTAAGAAATACCTCCTCGCATTTATCCTAACGACCTGCTGCTTTTCGCTATGGGGATTTGCAAATGATTTCACTAACCCCTTAGTGAAGGTTTATGAGCGAGTCTTCATTATCCCTACAGCGCAGGCATCTTGGCTTCAATTTGCCTTCTATTTTGGCTATTTCTGCATGGCCCTTCCGGCAGCATTTTTCATTCGTAAGTATTCTTACAAAGGCGCAATTATCGTAGGACTTGCTCTCTACGCAATCGGCTCCCTAATCGCGATTCCAGCGAGCATTCAGCTATCCTTCCCTCTCTTAGTTCTGGGCTCTTACATTATCCCCTGTGGGTTGGCATTTCTTGAAACCGCCTGTAACCCCTACATTCTCTCGATGGGGCCTCGTGAAACGGCCACCCAGCGCCTGAACCTCGCACAGGCCTTTAATCCAATTGGCTCCCTCTGTGGAATGGCCGTCGCGACCTTCGTTCTCGCCCCCGCTCTCCTGACCGGAAAATTTGCCGGGAAATTAGGCGAAAATGACCCTGAACACACCAAATATCTTTTCACTGCAGAGAGCAAACTTCCTGAAGGAGCCTCTGTAAGCGGAGACACCATCACCCTCGCTGGAGGCGTGGAAGTCCCTCTCTATAAAGAAATTCCAAATTTCTCTGAAGCGGTCCCAAGTGTCCGTGACGGAGCCATCGCTCCCGCTCTTCGTGGTTTCAATGCTGTCGAACCCGAAGAGTTCAAGAAAATCCAGCAAGCTGATCTCGGATTCGTGCGCGTTCCATACATGGTCATTGCTGCGATTGTCATCGTCTTCCTGATAATTTTCCTCTTCGCTAAAATGCCGAACTTTCAGAAGGATGAAAAAGATGCTCCCTTCATGGAAATCACAGCTCGTATCTTCGGACGCGGCAATTTCTTAGGCGGAGTGATCGCTCAGGCGTTTTACGTAGGCGCACAAATCATGTGCTGGACCTACATCATCCATTACGGCATCGAGCAGGTGGGACTTGATCTCGCGACAGCCCAGAAATGGAACATTGCCTCCATGATCCTCTTCCTCTGCAGCCGCTTCATTTGCACCTACCTCTTGCGCATCATTAGCCCAGGTAAGTTACTTGCTCTCTTCGCCATTGGTGGTCTCACATTCGTTATCGGAGCGATCCTCCTTCCAAGCAAGGTTGGCCTTATCTGTCTCGTTGGCGTCTCTGGCTGCATGTCACTGATGTTCCCAACCATTTACGGCATCGCTTTGAATGGCATGGAAGAAGAAGAATCAAAACTCGGCTCTGCCTACCTCATCATGTCAATCGTGGGTGGTGCAATCGGCGCAAAACTCCAAGGTGGCCTCATCACAGATCACGGGGTCCGCACCTCATTCTGGCTCGTCGCAATCTGCTTCGTTGTCATCGCAATCTACGGTTTCTTGACCTTCACTAAATTCGAAAAAGAGAACGCTTAACATCGTCTAAATCACTTTGACCAACGGGCTGAGAGTCATCTCTCAGCCCGTTTTTTATGCTCATTCGTCAAGCCTGTCTGTCCGATAGTGCAGTTTCCCGAGATTCGAGATTCAAAAAAACTCAAATGGCGACATTCTCTCATCATCTATGAAATCACGAATTGCTTTCACACTCTCCGCTACCCTCTGCACCGCCTCGGTGGCGAAGGATTCTCCCTTCCCAGATCCAGTCCCAGCCGAAAAACACAAGCAGCTCGTGACCGAAAAACTCGCTGAGGTAGAGCAAGTCATTCAAGCTGGCCCCTTTAAGCCGGAAGCAGATTCACTCAAAAAAATCGGAATCCCCGAATGGTATAAGGATGCCAAACTCGGTATTTTCATTCACTGGGGCGCTTACTCCGTACCAGCCTTTGGCTCCGAGTGGTATCCTCGTAAAATGTATGATCCCACCACAAAGGATCACAAACACCACCTCGAAACCTACGGCCCTCTAAAAGATTTCGGCTATAAGGATTTCCTTCCGAAATTTAAGGCTGAAAACTTTGACCCCAAAGCCTGGGCAGAACTCTTCAGACAATCGGGAGCGAAATATGTCATGCCTGTAGCCGAGCACCACGATGGCTATTCACTTTACGACAACTCTTTTACCCGCTGGGACTCCACCGAAATCGGCCCCAAACGAGACGTTATTGGCGAGCTCAAAACTGCGATCAAAGACGAAGGGCTAAAATTTTGCGTTTCTTCCCACCGTGCTTTCAACTGGGCCTACTTCTTCCGCATGGAAGGGGCTGATAATACCGACCCTCAATGGTTCGACCTCTATGCAGCAGATCAGCCGTATCTCTACCCAAACCCAAAAGAGGATGTTTTTCTGCCCAATCACAAGCACGTCTGGAAGTCAGATCAGGCTTTCCGCGATGACTGGCTCGCTCGTACGGCCGAGCTCGTGGATAAATATGAACCCGACGTCATCTGGTTCGATTTCGGGATTGGCCGCGACAAAAATGGAACTGTCGAAAGTAATGACCACTACAAGCTGAACCAAAAATTTGCCGCTTATTATTACAATCAAGCCGCAAAACGCGGTCAGGAAAAGGAAGTCTCCATCAACTATAAGTGGAATGCCCTCTCCGATGGTGAAGCCATGCTCGATATCGAGCGAGGAAAGCTCAGCGGTATTCGTCCCGATGTCTGGCAGACAGACACCTCCGTCTCCTATAATTCTTGGGGATATATCACTCACCACAAATATAAGCCGGTCAATGTCATCGTGGATGACCTGGTCGATATTGTCTCAAAAAATGGGGTTCTCCTTCTAAATATTGGGCCAAAGGCTGATGGGACAATTCCCGAAAAGGAACGCCAGATCCTACTCGCTCTCGGTGGTTGGCTCACCACAAATGGAGAAGGAATCTACGGCTCACGTCCATGGAAAATCTTCGGTGAAGGCCCTACTTCGAACGAAGAAGGCGCCCACCAGGAACATAAGCAAAAGGGATACACCGCGAAGGATGTTCGCTTCACAACCAAAGATGATCACCTTTTCGCCTGGCTCATGAAGTGGGGCGGCGAAAAAGCCACTATCACCTCGCTCGCAACGGGTAACGCTCATGAGTCTCGTCCGGTAAAATCCGTTTCGCTACTTGGATATGGCCCGGTCGAGTTTCAACAGACTGCGGCTGGCCTTGAACTCACCCTCCCGAAGGAAGCTCCGACTGGTCATGCTCACGGCTTAAAAATCGGGTTCTAAAAGTCTAAAAATGAGAGGCGCTCGTCTTTTTTGCCTTCCGTCTTAGTATCTAATGCGCAATATCGCCAAAACTGCTATGCACATTCGTCATACTCAACAAAAAGGATTCACTCTGGTCGAGCTTCTTGTCGCCATCGCCATCATCGCGGCTCTCGCTAGCCTCGCGGTGATGGGGACTCGCATTGCCTTCAAAGCAGGAGATGCGACTGCCTGTGCCAATAACATGAGACAGATAGGCACCGTCTATCAGGGCTTAGTCACGGACGGAATCGAAACAGGTGGCAGCCATCCTCCAGGCACCCTACCTCCTTATGAGGGAACACTAGATGATGGAGCTGGAACCGATTTCGTCTGGTGGGAGCTTATCGCAGAGAAGCTGGAATATGCGGAGCGAGAAAGCGGCCGTTTCGACTGGATCGTTCACCCAAAGGAAACCGAGCTTCAAAATCCACTTTCCAGCAAAAGAGTCGGTGGTTCTGGAGAATTCACTAGCTTCAATGCTTCTAAAGATACACGTGGTGGCTTTGCCTATAATGCCAAGCTCGGAGGAGATGATCCTTCTGGAGAAGCAAATTTAGACAACTCAGTAGCGACCTCTAATCTCGTCGATGAAGGCAATACCATCGTTTTTGCCGAATCAGATGATGATAGCGATACCGCTGGCTACGTCTTCAGCAGCATCAAAGATGCACCACAGGGCAATTACAAGGATGGTGCACACTGCTACTTCTTCTCAGGCAGTGTCCAACTCATCAAAAACACCCAGCTGACTGATCCTCGAAAATTTGAATTTTACACGAATCCTACTGAAAAGAATCATGACACCGTGGAATAATCCATCGGCCAATCTTTCAAAGATCGTTTAATTTACTGAAGAAAGGTGACTTTGAAAGTCGCCTTTCTGCTGTACCGTAACTGAGTCACACACCATGATTCGTCTTTTTGTTCTCTTTATCTTTTCTGCCCTTGCCAGTGCAGAAATCAGCTTCAATGAGGAAATCCGTCCCATCCTCTCGAAGAATTGTCTCGCCTGCCATGGCCCTGATGAAGCGGATCAGAAAGGCGATTTTCATCTCGATACCTACGAAGCAGCTACCGAAAAAAATAAATCAGGCCGAGCTGGCATCGTTCCCGGAAAGCCTGAAGAAAGCCTGATTATTCAGCGCATCACTGCCGACCAAAGTGACGAGAGCTTTATGCCCCCTCTCGACCACGGCAAACCACTCAAGCCAAAGGAGATCAAAGTTCTCAAGCAATGGATTAGCGAGGGAGCTCCGTATGAACGCCATTGGGCTCTAGTGAAGCCGATCTCAACACCCCCTCCAGCCTCAAAGCACTCTAGTCCGAAAAACAGCATTGATCACTTCGTTGCGCACGCCCTTGCGAAACTAGACCTCTCCCCTGCTCCGGTCGCAGATCCACGCATCTTACTCCGTCGCCTCGCGCTAGACCTCACTGGACTACCTCCTTCGCTCGAAGAAGTAGAAGCCTTTGCCGCCGATCCTTCCGAGGAAAATTACCAAGCCGCCATTCAGCGCTATCTCGCACGCCCAGCCTACGGAGAACACTGGGCCTCAATGTGGCTCGACATCGCCCGCTACGCGGACACGGTTGGGTATTCAGGTGACGAACATCGCGACATCTGGCCGTGGCGTGACTGGGTCATCAAGGCCTTTAATGACAACA
>CALGMJ010000040.1 GCA_937958875.1 uncultured Verrucomicrobiales bacterium
AGTTTTCTGGGGAATCCCAGATATGAACCTCTTCTTGCCGAGACAAAAGCGGGGGCTGTCCTTGTGCCTCCGGGGGAATGGACGGCACCGGAGGGATGTTTACTGATCACCGTCGAGAATCCCTCTGCTGCTTTTTCTAAAATTATTGACCAATTTCAGCGAGACGCTCGTCCTTTCGAACCCGGTGTGCATCCTGCGGCCTGGGTTGCTGACGATGTTACATTTGATCCTGCCACGGTCATGGTGTCCGCAGGGGCGATCGTGGAAAAAGGAGCTTATTTAGGGCCTGGTACTGTCATCGGCGCTGGGGCGACTGTAGGACGGGGTGCTAAAATTGGAGCCGATTGCTACCTCCATCCCCAGGCTGTGGTTCGTGAGGGCTGTGTCCTTGGAGATCGGGTTGTCCTTCAGCCCAATGTTGTCATTGGTTCTGATGGCTTTGGTTACGAATTTGTCGATGGTCAGCACCAGAAAGTGCCGCAGGTAGGTATCGTAATTTTAGAGGATGACGTTGAGATTGGATCGAATTCTTGTATTGATCGCGCCCGCTTTGGTGAAACTAGGATCGGGCAGGGGAGTAAGATCGATAATCTCGTTCAAATCGCTCATAATGTGCAGATTGGAAAGCACAGCATCGTCGTCGCTCAGAGTGGCATTGCTGGCAGTAGTAAGCTCGGTAACTACGTCACCGTTGCGGCTCAGGCTGGGGTGGCAGGACATATCGAGATCGGTGATCAAGTCATTCTAGGAGGCCGCACCGGTGCGACCAAGAGCCTACCTAATGCTGGGACTTACCTCGGTTATCCAGCCCGTCCGATCGAGAAGGAGCAGAAAAAACTCGCTGCCCTAGCGCGAGTTCCCAAACTTTTAGAGGAAGTGAAATCTTTAAAGAAAAAGTTGGCAGAATTGTCCTCAGAGTAGTCCACTCCCGGCGTCAACCATTTGCCATCCTTTCCAGCCATGAAACATCGCTCCCTTTTTCTTATCCTGACTCTCCTGCTTACAGCTCTTCCCGTCTTCGGCGAGAAGATGAAGGTCGGCACCGTGAATATGCGAAAGCTTCTAAATTCATTTCACGAGACAAAAATTGCTGATGCTGAAGGAAAGGTAGAGCGGGATGGGCTTCGAAAGAAAGACGATGAGCGCATGACCGCCATCAAGGCGATTCAGGAAGAGCTCAGCAAACTTAAGGCTGAATTTGATGATCCCTCTCTTTCCGCTGCTCGCCGTAAAAAAGTCGCAGGTCAATTTCAGGAACGGGAAGAGAATCTCCGCATGCTGGGCCGCGAGCGAGATGAATTTCTTGAGCGGAGTCGGCGCGCCATCCAGGAAAAAATGATCGCTAAAATGAACGATCTTCGAGGGAAAGTCATGGCCAAGGTGCAAGCATACGCTGCGACACAAGATGTGGATTACGTCATCGATAGTTCTGGCATCACCTCCGCTCAGGTGCCCTTCCTTCTTTACGTTCGCGAGCCAGTTGATATCACAGAAGGAGTTCTCGTAGAGCTGAATAAAGATGCTCCTAAAACCTCTGAACCTGCGAAGCCTAAAAAGTAATTTAGCTTCTCCCTAAAAATTTTTTAACTCACCAATTCATGAAAACTTTTTTCACTGCGATTCTCGCCACCTGTCTAGCGCTCCCCGCCTTAGCCCAAGACAAAGAAGACAAAATCGGCACCGTAAAAATGGGGAATCTCATCCAAGCGTATTATAAGACTAAGGCAATGCGGGATAGCTTTTCCAAATACCGCGCTGAAGTCCGCGAGCAAGTGAAAGAGCGTGAAGTTGCGATTATCGCTGCCCGGGAAGAGGCTCAAAAATTTCATCAAGAGGCCCAGGTTCCCACTCTCAGTGAAGAAAACCGGGCTAAGATCTTTAACCAAGCTTCTCGTAAGCAGAACGAAGCGCTGAGTTTACAAAAGGAATTACGTGAATGGCTTAATCGCCGTAGTTCCGCTATCGATGAGAAGGCTAATATGGAGTTTGCCGGTATCAGAAAGGAAGTTCTTAACATCATCCAGAAAGTGGGTGAGGAAGAAGGATACGATTACATTTTTGACGGAAGCGGAGCATCAATCGCTGGTGTGAATGTGCTCGTCTACACGAAAGATGCCACTGATCTGACCGGAGTTCTTCTCGAGCGTATCAACCAGAATGCGCCGAAGGAAGAAGCCGCGAAAGAGGGCGAATAACACCTCTGTTCAATTTTTCTTTCATTCAATCAGACGCCGAACATTTGTTCGGCGTTTCTTTTTTAAATGCATCCCAAACGCGCCACGACCATTGCTCATGAACTCATCGAGGCGACTCTTTCCTCCGGCGAGGTCGCTATAGATGCTACCGTTGGTAACGGTCATGATACCCTCTTTCTTGCTCAGCAGGTGGGGGATCAGGGTAAGGTTTATGGCTTTGATATCCAGGCCGATGCCATCGCAAGTGCTCGGAAGCGTTTAACGGAGGCTGACCTTTTGCATCGCGTCAGCCTTCTGCACGAGAGTCATACGGAAATCCGGCAGCACTGTGTAACACCAGTAGCAGTCGTGATGTTTAATCTGGGCTATCTCCCCGGCGGTGACCTGAGTCAGATCACTCAGTCCTCAAGCACATTGCCTGCTCTCGAGGCCGCCTTGGAGGTGTTGAGGCAGGGGGGGATTTTAACCTGTTGCTGCTACCCTGGGCATTCCGGTGGTCTTGAGGAAGCGGAGGCGGTTTTGAGTTGGGCCAAGTCTCTTGATCAGGCTCTGTTCCAAGCTGAAGCTTACAATGAAAAAGGCCGCCATGAGGGGCGGCCTTTCTTAGTAAGTGTTCAGCGGTGTTAGTGCTTTGTCAGGACTAAGATTTCAGGTAAGTGCGAAGGATATCGGAAATCTGGCAAGGCGGAGATGATCAGTGAATCGAGCATTCTCTTAGCATCGACAACACGGCCAGATTTTCGAGAGACCAGCAGGAACCCGAAATCTTAGGTTTGACGGAGCACTAGCTTCTAGCGCTCCACGATTTCGCCCTCGCCGAAGAAGCGTTTCAATTCAGCGGCTGCAGTGTCAGGACCATCCGACGCATGACAGACATTACGCATCTTAGAATCCTCTGTCTTATCGCCAAAGTCTCCGCGGATCGTTCCCGCAGCGGCAGTGGTAGAATCAGTTGGCCCCAAAAGGTCGCGCACTTTTGAAATCACATCTTCACCTGAAAGAGCGAGTGCGACCACAGGGGATTCCTGCATAAAATTACGCACAGATGGGAAAAATGGCATCTCTGCAATATGTGCATAGTGCTCTGCGAGAATTTCGTCAGAGAGAGTCATCATTTTCAGACCGCGAATAGCGAAGCCTTCTTTTTCAAAGCGAGCGAGCACCGTGCCCACGAGGTTCTTTTGCACCGTATCTGGCTTAAAGAGGATGAGAGTAGTTTCTTGTGACATATCTGGGTGGGCAAATAGGACGCGAGCCTCGCGATGTCAATCTCAGCCCTTTCACCCCTAGCTCCCTTGTCAATTTTCATAAATCGTTAGAACATTGATTTTTTGAACACTTAATTCTTGATTAGGTAGTGTTCATCTGATTTTATTTGTCCCAGATCAATCACTACAAGCATTGTCATGAGTTCCACAGCCGCTAAAGATCAATCCATGTCCGAAAAGAAAGAGAAAGCTCCAGCTGCCGCCGTCGATAAAGGTGCAGAGAAATTAGCCGCCGCCCGCCGTAAAAATCTCGATCTCGCTATCGGTCAAATTCAAAAAGACTTTGGTGAAGCCGCGATCATGCGTCTTGGCGATGCCAAGAGTATGGATGTCGAGTCGATCCCGACAGGGAATCTTCTTATCGATCGAGCTCTCGGAGTCGGGGGTTTTCCTCGTGGCCGAATTGTCGAAGTATTTGGGCCCGAGTCTTCCGGTAAGACTACCCTGACCTTGACCGTCATTGCACAGGCTCAAAAAGCCGGTGGTCTCGCTGCCTTTATCGATGTCGAACATGCTCTCGACCCTCAATATGCTCGCCGTCTTGGGGTCAATCTGGACGACCTGCTTGTTTCTCAGCCTTCTTCTGGTGAAGAAGCTCTCCAGATTTGTGAAACTCTCGTCCGCTCAAATGCGATTGACGTAGTGGTTTTGGATTCAGTCGCAGCACTCGTCACGAAGCAGGAGCTTGCGGGTGAAATTGGTGATTCAACGGTGGGCACCCAAGCTCGTCTCATGAGTGCTGCCATGCGTAAGCTTACTGGGCTCATTTCCAAGGCTCGGACCACCTGTATCTTTACCAATCAGATTCGGGAAAAAATTGGAGTCATGTTTGGCAGCCCTGAGACCACCCCTGGTGGTCGCGCACTGAAATTCTTCTCCTCAGTGCGGGTTGATATTCGTCGCATTGGTCAGATTAAGGCGACCGATGGCACTGTGCAGGGGAGTCGTACTAAGATTAAGGTCGTTAAGAATAAAGTAGCACCACCTTTCACTGATGCCGAGTTTGACATCATGTATGATGAAGGGATTTCTTCGGCAGGATCACTCCTCGATCTCGCGCTGGAGTTCGATATCATTCAAAAACGCGGAAGTTGGTTCAGCTATGATGGTAATCAGCTCGCCCAAGGACGGGACGGTGCCAAGAATGCTCTCAAAGAAAAGGCCGAGCTTTACACCGAAGTCGAAGACAAGGTGAAGGAAAAGCTGGCTGAGAAAAAGTGAATCAAAAATAAGTGGTTTTTTTTGAGTTAGCAGAGGCCATCAGTGAAATGTTCAAGACATGGTGGGATCGAAAAAACGTTAGCTTATTCTTCTGTCAGTCTTGCCTCCGCTCTGAACTAAATGCTACCCGCTGCTTTTTTGAGATTCGGTCGAACCGCTAAGACATGCAGACGCTAAGTGCAGCATGGTTATCTAAGGTCACATGATGCTGTTTCCCAGAAGTTCCCGCTTGTCAGCCTTTGCCGGCGAACGATAGTCCCAGCATGAGTAGCGACGGACCGAAAGATCCCAAAGACCCAAAAGATCCACCCAAACCTGAAATGCCGGATCCTGATGAGATTCGGAAAACACTTGAGTCCATGTTTGGCAAACTCGGTGGCGGAAAGTTCACCATGCCAGGAATGGACCCAAGTAGCTTCTCTAGTGAGCCTGATGAAGAGCCCGAGCCTGAAAGCTCGCCGATTGAAGAAAAGATCCTCGATTTCAATTATCTTCCTCGCGATATCAAAGCGCATCTAGATCGTTACGTAATCCGGCAGGATGAAGCGAAAAAGGCCCTCGCGATTGCGGTTTGTGATCATTATAACCATGTCAAAGCTCTCAAAGCGCATGACGAGGACTCTGAGCGGCTGGAGCTGCAGAAGCAAAATGTCATCGTGGTTGGGCCCACCGGAGTGGGGAAAACCTATCTCGTGAAGCATATCGCGGAACTCATTGGAGTGCCGTTTGTAAAGGCAGACGCGACGAAGTTTTCCGAGACCGGGTACGTGGGCGGAGATGTGGATGACCTTGTGCGTGAGCTTGTGTCGAAGGCGAATGGAGATGTTTCTCTCGCTGAATATGGCATCATTTACATCGATGAGATCGATAAACTTGCGGCCAAAGGCGGCATGATCGGGCGTGATGTTTCCGGGCGAGGAGTGCAGACCACGCTTTTGAAGCTGATGGAAGAGACGGAGGTTCCTCTCCGGAATCCCGGAGATATGCGTGGCCAGATGATGGCGATGATGGACATGCAGAAGGGGAAAAAAGAGAAGGATTCCATCAATACCCGACACATTCTTTTCATCGTGAGTGGCGCTTTTTCAGGGCTCGAAAAGATCGTTCGAAAGCGTTCCAGCTCAAGCCAGATTGGCTTTTCAGCAGATGTCGCGCAGCCTCCGATGGATAAGGAGCTGTTCCAGCAGGTGACGACCCAAGATTTTATTGATTTTGGGTTTGAGGCGGAATTCATCGGGCGTTTGCCAGTGCGCGTCGTATGTGAGCACCTCGAAGCGGATGACCTCGAGGCGATTTTGAAATACTCGGAAGGTTCTCTCCTTCGTCAGTATGAAAAAGAGTTCGAAGCCTATGGGATCGACATCAAATTTAAGAATGACGGGATTAAGAGGATTGCTGAACTGGCAGCGGGGGAGATGACAGGCGCTCGTGGCCTCATGACTGCAGGAGAGCGAGTGTTGCGAGATTTTAAATACGAACTTCCGGGGACCTCTGTAGCTGAGTTAGTAGTCAATCAAGATCTCATCGACAACCGAGAAGACCATCTCTCGAAGTATCGGGAGCTTGGAAAAGAGCTCGTAGTTGAAAAGGCTCGCCAAGAGGTGAATACCTTTATCTCCGAATTTAAAGCGAAACACGGAGTAGTTATTACCCTAGATGATGATGCGGTTTCTCTCCTTGTCAAAACAGCAGGTGATCAGGCGCGTAGTGTGTTGCAAGTCGCCCGCCAGCTCTTCCGGGACTATCAATTTGGGCTCAAGCTCATTCAGAAGAACACAGGGCAGGCTGCCTTCGTGCTCACTGAAAAAGCAGTCAAGGATCCGGATCAGTTTTTGAGTGAATTAGTCGTCCGTTCTTATAAGGAAGAGTAGATTTTCTTCGATGAACG
>CALGMJ010000041.1 GCA_937958875.1 uncultured Verrucomicrobiales bacterium
TTTTCGATGGCTTCGACCATTTTGAGACCTTGCTCGCCATTGAGAGCGAGGGGTTTTTCGCAGAGAATCATTTTGCCATTTTCGATGGCAGCCATGGCGATGTCATAGTGAGAATCGTTTGGGGTGCAGATATCGATGGCATCGACGTCGTCGCGTTTGACGAGTTCTCGCCAATCGGTTTCGGTGTCTGCGTAGCCCCATTTTTCGGCAAAGGCTTTGACCTTATCTTCGCTGCGGCCACAGATGACCTGGCGCACAGGGATGTGCTCGGTGTCAAAGAAGTGATCGGCCTGAGAGTAGGCATTTGAGTGAGTGCGGCCCATAAAGCCGTAACCGACGACTCCGATACGAACTGGTTTTTTAGACATGATAGAAGAGTTTGTTTTAGCTGTGTGTATTGAGAAAATTTAGACCGCGTCCCGGACTTTGAGCATGGTGTCGAGAATAGTATTCCAAGTTTGCTGCTGTTCGAGCAGCTCATTCGAGAACATGCAGCCGTCCCAGCAGATGTGTTTAATCTTCCGGTCGGTGTGATCTTTCAGCCAATAGCTGGAACATTTCACAATATCTAATTTTCCTTTGGGATCATCAGCAGGGCAGTGGCGGCCCGTTTTATCGTGAGCGCCGGTGCCGTGGACGGTGCCATCGTTTTGAGCAACGTGGAAGTCGATGGTCCAAGGACGGAGTTTATCGACCATGGTTTCGTAGGCGGCCCAGAATTCTTCCTCGGAGTGACCTTCTTTGAGGAGGGTATGTTCAGGCGCATTATAGCCGAGCATGTAGAGGTAGGTGTGGGCGAGATCGGCCTGAAAGCCAACTGTGTCTGGTAAGCCAACGGCTTCCATGAGATCGAGAGTATCTTTCCAGGAGTGGATGCCGCCCCAGCAAATTTCTCCTTCAACGGCGAGCCGTTCACCGTGGTCTGCTGCAATGGCGGCCGCTTTTTTAATGGTCTCGGCAGATTTAGCGGTATTGCCAGCGGGATCTTGAGCCCAGTCTTCTGGGCTGCCTGCGGTATCGATTCGAATGGCTCCGTAGTCCCGCACGCCGTGGCTATTGAAAATTTTCGCCACTCGGCAGGCTTTTTCTACCGCGAGGACAAAGTTTGCCCGGTCTTCCTCAGAGCCAAATGAGGGGCCGCCGACGGTCCCGGTCCAAACAGGGGCTACGAGAGTGCCGACTTTTAGATTTTTAGATGCGATGAGATCGGCGATTTTTTTCAGCTCATCTTCTGAGGAGTCAGGATCGGTGTGGGGGAGGTAGAGGAAGTAATCGACGCCATCGTACTTCTGGCCGTTGATCTCAGATTTTGCGGTGAGTTCGAGCATGCGCTCGAGGGAGATAGGTGGGTGGTCGGTACCTTCTTCTTTTCCGACGAGGCCGGGCCACATCGCGTTATGAACTTTCAGAGAACTCATTGTGAGGCCCAGATTAGAATGCACTTATCAGGGCACAAGAATCATTTTAATAGGAAGAGGGAGTAGGATGGAGGCTACTCAATGCTTATTTTACTTATGATCATGCCGGAAGATTGAGAAAATGCTATAATTTACTCTCATGGTGATTTAGCTCGGCGGCCAGAAATGAGTGAAGCTCCAGAAAGTAAGCGTAGCCGACGGACAAAGAAAGATTCAAGTTCTCCCCGAACCCGGAAGTTGGCTCGGTCGATGCACCGTTGGTTAGGGCTTTTTCTGGCTCTTCCGCTTCTCTGGTTAGCTCTAAGTGGTTTTCTGCTGAATCATGTAGATCAATTTGGGTTGCGTGATCGGCAGCTGAAGTCTCAGTGGATTCTTAATCATTACTATCCGCTCCCTTCGGGAACACCCTTGGGCCTTAGTGTCGGTGAGCGCAAAGTTCAGGAATGGGATGAGTTCATCTTTCTGGATGGTGAGGTCCTGGATCTTTCTGGGGAGTTGGTGGGAGCTGTTCCGTATCAATCGAATTTGATCGTAGTGACGCGGGAGCGGCTTGTACTTATTGACGAGGCAGGGCAGATTATTTTGGAACATGATCAGTCTTCGCTGCCTCCGCTGCCGCTGAAGAATGTCTCACTGCATGAAGAGGTCCTTATGGTCGAATCTGGTCAACGATGGTGGAAATTCAGTGAAAATTTACAGGAGAATAAATGGAGTCAAACTCCGCCGGAGTCTTATCGAAAGCCTTCTCCCCTAAATAAAGAGGAGGTCCAAGCTCTGAAAGAAAAGTTACAAAATCGAGGCTTCATTCCTCTTTCTCAAGTTCTACTGGATGCACACTCGGGCCAGCTCTTTGGCTGGATCGGAGTTTTCCTGAATGACTTGGCGGTGGTCGGAATCGTTTTACTGGTTTTTCTCGGGTTGCGCCTTTTTCCAAGCCGAAAGGATGGCAACCGCCGGACTGTGCTGGAACAGCCAAGTCCAAGGATCTCATTAGGATCTGATCATTCGAAATCATGAAGGTCGCTCCATAAATACCTCTGCCTTTGATGAGACGTATTTGAAATGTGTGTGTATCTCAGGACACATAAAAACGGGTTACGATTTCTCGTAACCCGTTTATTTTAAATGGTGCTCGACGCGGGATTTGAACCTGCGACCCCTACAATGTCAATGTAGTGCTCTACCCCTGAGCTAGCCGAGCGGAAAACTGTTTGGTGT
>CALGMJ010000042.1 GCA_937958875.1 uncultured Verrucomicrobiales bacterium
GAGAGAGTCATAACTAAGAAATATTTTTAAGCTTGGTGAGTGGCTTCGATGAGTGGCGTGACAAAGGCTTTCAGCTTTGCCGCAACCTCAGGATCATCCGCATTTTCCTGCACCGTTTTCACGATCGCTGAGCCTACAATAATGCCATCGCCATGACTCGCAACCATCGCGGCCTGGTCAGGAGTGGTAATTCCAAAGCCCACACAAACGGGCGTGTCGGTATGGCTTTTGATTTCGCTTACCAGCGCTCCGATGCTTTCCGAGGGTGCTGAATGACCACCGGTGACACCTGTTCTGGAGAGTGCGTAGATGAATCCCTGCGAACTCTGAGCCAGAGTGGCCTGACGATCTCCCGGAGTCGTCGGAGCGATGAGATGAATGTGGTGTAGGCCCTCTCCACGCGCGAAGTCTGCATTGGTCGCAGCTTCTGATGGCGGGAGATCGAGCAAAAGGATGCCATCCGCACCCGCTGCCGCTGCATCAGTGTGGAATTTCTCATACCCGTAAGCATAGATCGGGTTCAGATAAGTGAAGAGCACGAGAGGGGTCTCACTCTTTTCACGAAAGGCGCGGATAAGATCCAGAATCCTGGGAGTAGACATGCCAGCTTTCAGCGCTCGGTCGGCTGCCATCTGGTTTACGATGCCATCTGCCATGGGATCAGAAAAGGGGACTCCGAGTTCAATGATGTCAGCGCCTGCTTCTGAAAGCGCAAAAAGGATTTCCAATGAACGATCAAAATCTGGATCGCCGCCTGCGACATAGGCCACGAAGGCCTTGCGACCCTGCTCCTTGAGCGCGGCAAAAGTGGTATCAATGCGATTAGCCATAAACTTGGACGTAACTTGGCGATGGACGGCGGGGGAGACAAGTCTATCCTCACCCCGACATGCGCGCTCGCTTGATAAAAGATTTCCGCTTCGAAGCGGCTCACACTCTGCCCAGCCTTCCGGACGACCACAAATGCCGCCAAATGCACGGCCATAGCTTTAAGGTGGAAATTCACATTGAAGGAGAAGTCGATGAAACCGTCGGCTGGGTTTATGATCATAAGCGAATCTCTGAAGCCATGAAACCGCTCATGGAACAGATGGACCACAGCTATCTCAATGACATCCCAGGTCTGGAAAGCCCCACCATCGAAATCATGGCTGCCTGGTTCTGGCGGAAACTTGAGAAGGATCTTCCTGGACTCTGTGAGATTGTTATCTACGAGACTCCGACCGCTCGTTGCTCCTTTAAAGGGGAGTTTTAACCGAATCCTGCACCTCGATCCTTGCCTTTTTGCTCCTCCCAGCCTATCCACCTGTCGCCATGAAAAAACTCGCCATCCTTTTCGCTCTCATCGGATTCGGACTCGGTGCCTGTGAGCGCCACGAATGGGAATCTAAGCCCGGTAAGCCCGGCACCAGCGAGTTCTACAAGCACGCTCCCGCTGATGACAAAAAAGAAGACTCTCACGGTGAGAAAAAGGACGCTCACTAAGCGCCCTTTCACTTCTTAGTGAAAAGAAAAAACCCTCATCCCAGTGGGGACAAGGGCTGAAAATACTTTTCTGGTGAAAAACAATTAAGCGGTGAGATCTTTGCAATCTCCACTGCAGTTTTTCCCGACGGACGCAATCCCGTTATCGCGCCCAGACTCAGTCTTATACTGCTGGGACTGACCGATCACCTGGCCATTGCCTGCCTTAAGAACGAAGTAGAACTTCCCATTCGCCGCTTCTTTCTTCTCAAATTTTGACTCGTCTGCTCCGTTTTTACGCACGGACTCGACTCCATTTTCACAGCCGCCCTTATCTTTGTAGGCCTGAGACTGGAGAATCTGCTCGCCATTCTTGGCTTTGAGGCGGAAGTGGAACTTTTCGGTTTTTTCGCTCTGGAAGATTTCAAACATGATGTGATGAGTTTTTAATTAGCTCATCTGAAGGAAACCCCATGATCTGCCTTTTGTCATCTTGAAAGTTCGTGAAGAAAAATGGCCGATGAACTCGCCACATTCAGCGAATCAACCCCACGTGTCATCGGTAAATAAGTAAGGTAGTCACAGAGCGAGCGAATTTCCTCACTAATTCCAAAATCCTCCGGCCCTAAAATCAGCGCCACATCCTGAGAGAGGGGAGCTAGCTCAGAAAAGGGAATCGAGCCTTTCCCAAGATCCGTCCCGATGATCGTTCGTGATTGCGCGATGATTTTGAGATCAGCTAATAAATTTGGGGAACGTCGTACCAAGAGTCGAAATAGATTCCCCGCCGAAGCTCGGATCGCCTTCGCATTAAAAGGTGACGCTCCTTTTCCTAGCAAGACGCCCGAAGCTCCCAGAGCTGCTGCGTTCCGAATGATCGTACCCAGATTTCCCGGATCTGCAATCTCTGGTAAAACCACCAACGGGCCTTCTCCAAAATCTCCCAACTCTGGCTGCGCAGGCTTTCGTGCAATCGCCAGATACCCACGGTGAAAATGGTAACCCAAAAGTTTCGATGCTTCCTCTCTGGAAAGTTCCTCACCGATTCGTATCGTTTTGATCACCTCATAACCTGACTGCAAAAGCCGTTCAACCGCCAATTGGCCTTCGACGACAAAGTGGTCGTCTGACTCTCGCTCCGCGAGCAGTGTTTCCCAACCCTTCATCTACTGCTCCGCACGATGAAAGACAAAAGTGTCTGCCGTCGATTCACTCTCCTCGAATTGATAGCCGGCAGTATTAAATTTCTTTAATTCTTCCGGCTTCGTAAGTTTCTCACGAACAATGAAATCGGCCATCATCCCGCGTGCCTTTTTTGCATAAAATGAAATAATCTTATACTTCCCATTTTTCTCATCTTTAAACACCGGCGTAATCAACTGCCCCTTTAGTTCTTGCTTCTTTACCGATGAGAAATACTCGTTCGAAGCTAGGTTCACCATCACCCCATCTTTCCCAAGATCCTTGTTCAGTTGCTCCGTGATTTTTGATCCCCAAAATTCGTAAAGATTTTTCCCCCGCGCCGTCGTGAGCTTCGTCCCCATCTCCAGCCGATACGGCTGCATCAGATCAAGCGGTCTCAGCGTGCCATAAAGCCCCGAAAGAATTCGAATCCTCTTCTGAGCCACCTCAAAATCCTCCTTGCTCCACTCCGCCAACGTCAGCCCCTGATAGACATCTCCCGTAAACGCCAGAATCGCCTGCCGAGCATTTTCCTTCGTGAAATCAGGCTCAAAAGCCTGATAACGCTCATGATTCAGCTCCGCCAGCTTCTCACTAATCGACATCAACTGCCCAATCTGCCCCGCACTCATCTGCCGCAGCACTGCCACCAACTCCGCCGTATCCGCCTTAAATCGAGGCTGAGTCGCCTTAGAAATCAAAGCAGGGGATTCGTAATCCAATGACTTAGCCGGTGAGAGAAGAATAATCATG
>CALGMJ010000043.1 GCA_937958875.1 uncultured Verrucomicrobiales bacterium
CTCAAGAAAACTGCAGACAAACGCATTGATCTCGTCACCACAGAAGAACTTGAAACCGCAAAGTCATGGCTGGCTGTTCAGAAAACACGTAGTGGCAAGCAGGTAAGAAAGTCCACTCAAAACATTAAACTGAGTCACCTAAGAGCAGCCTTCCGAGAAGCATTTGAACGGGGCCATATTCCCCGAAACGTGGCTGCCCCCATCAAGAACTTTCCGGAGGATGACAGTGAAATCGTTTCCGGATTTTCACATAAAGAACTGACCCAGCTATTCACAGCAGCAACTGGCGAATGGAAAGACGCCATTATCGTAGCCGCGCACACTGGTCTTCGCCGAGAAAACATTCTCAGAATGAAATGGGCCGAAGTCGCCCATGAGCAACGGGAACTTCACGTGCAACTCGTTAAACAACGAGCTGGTTCCAGGAAAATCGCAACGATCCCGCTCACTCTAGATGCTTACAAGTCCATCACGCGCTACAAGGGGCAACACTCGACATACGTATTCCCAGAACTCAGCGCTCTTCGACATAGCGCCCCAAACTACCAGTTCGACCGAATCATGCAGGACGCCCAGGTTCCTAAGAAGACTACGCTAGCAGGAGGAATCGAGGTCAAGAGGACCTTCCACTCATTGCGCCACACCTTCACCTCATTGCTTGCAAACCAAAAAGTCGCTGCCGAAGTGAGACAGGAACTCACTGGGCACGCGAGTGACAAAGCTCATCAAATTTACACCCATTTGGATACTCAAACTCTCCGGGAGGCTATCAACACCCTCCCGTCACTGACTTCGAAATAGAGATAGAAAACCATTCTGACTCCTGACACGCTGGCGAAGCGCAGGGGGAAGCAAACGCCAGGGAGGGGAATCACCCGGTCTGCACAGAATAAAATGGAGGAAGATTGGGGATACCCTTGCGTGCGCGTGGGGACAGCGTCCCCAAGAAAACCACAGCCAACAAAGACAACTTCGGCGGTTATCTGATGTTGTCCAAGTCCTGAAATCTGGAAGGAAACACGTAGTTTGGCTCTGGAAACAGAAGCATGAAAGTTTCAAAGACGAACTTGGTGTTTCGTGGACTGAACCACTTGAGAAAGCCCCCTCCCCTCCGTAGTCTGATCGAGATTTTCCGTAAGAAACATTATCACATCGTTTGGATGGTGTGAACGGAAGTCTCCCCTCCATCTAAAACCATTCCGAGGGCCATCCGAAACCCTTGAGCAAAAAAACGACGACCTGCCCGGCTAGAAAGAATCCACCAAATACTAAGAAGCCTATCTGATTTCGATGATTTCTGTTGTGCGACATGGGACATCGTAACACGCCCAGATCAGGCACTCAATATGCTCTGAATTGCTCCACCCAAGTTTCAAGAGAATCTAGCACGCGGTCTCTTTGTCCAGAAGGCACGGCATGCTCTCCCAGCCGAACTAAGCTGGTTGGTCAGCTACCAGGAAATCGTCGGGATAGTAGTATGGCCGAAAGAACGCACTGATCTTTACCCCAAACAATCGCCCTGCATGATAAAGCCGCGCTGTTGAGAGCGGCTTCTCACCGCTTTCGTGATCGAGCACGTTCTGAACATCTGTCTCCAGGTATGCTGCCACTTCCCCCACAGTCTTATCGGCATCCTCCCGGATAAACCGAAACATTAGCCCTGTGATCTGGTTAATGGCCTGCAAATCGTCGGGACACCTACACTGTTGACCCATCTCTCCTCTCCTTCTGCGCTCCTACACTGGCGCGAATATGATTGCGAAAAGTGAACACTTTACGCATTTCGTTCACTTCGTTGATAAATAGCGCCTTACGGTGAGATAATCCAGCGAAAAACCTCCGACATACATTTGTATTCAGGTCTTCGGAAAGTCGTCTGGCAGGAATTCCCCGGCGGCAAAATCCCAAAAGTTCTCAGCGTAGCATCTTGTCTCTTCGTCAACTAGATGGACATACTTTAAGGTGCTTTCAATCCGGGCATGCCCAGCACGCTTTTGAATATCGGGAAGTGGTGTTTTGATGAGAATATTTGCTGTGACATAAGAACGACGGAGCCCTCTGGAGTTCGCTTTTTCACCCGTCAATCCGGCATTGCGCATACATTCCTTAACGATTTCCCAACAGCGTGTGCGGCCAAGTGGGAAGATCCGTTTATCTCCGTCACAAAGGCTCAGCAACACGTCCATGAGAAATCTGGGAACATGGACTCTGCGCGTTGGTATGATCTTTTTCCGTTGTTTTAAGGTCGGGAACTCGACCATAGACCGATCGGGAATCAGATTGTAGGGTCTGATTTTGTTCGCCTCTGACGGGCGGCACCCAGTGAAGAAAATGAGTAAACAAAGGGCCTGATCCCGAAGTCGAGGCATTGCGAAAGCTGACTCAACAAACAGTGGCATTTCATCTTTGTTGAGAAGTAGCGAGCTACCACATTTCGGATTTTGGGAAGCCATACTCATAGCCGGGTGAACACTTTGCGTATTTTGTTCACCTTACCGCGATTCGGCGGACTTGTCATTACCCACTGAAAACCATGACCATACAGAAGATACTCGGAGAGAATGGCCCTCAAGAAGGCCTGTGTGCTAACGGAGCTTGCCCAGCAGCAATCACCACCGATGACGGCAACGTCTATGTGCAAGGATACATCCCAGGTGAGGACGCAAATCAAACTCTAACAGCACCTGAGGGAGAATCCTTCGTGAGAATTCCGCTCCCCGTTCTCAAGAAGATCGCGGCGCAAGTCGTCGATCTTTAGCTCGACCATTTCCTCTACGCAGCGGAAGTCTCCACTCGCGAGGCTTCCGCTTTTTCTTTGGCTTCAATGGCTGCAACTTTTTTATCGAGAAAGGACCGGAGCGGCTCTGGATAAAAGGGGCTGAATTCACCCCAGAGAGTCTTCAGCTCAGAATTCTTGAATAGACTTTCGATGTCGGCATCAAGGCTCGCCCATTGAGAACGAGTCAGCAGTCCCTGCTCATTTAAGTGGACGATGAGCGCGATCTGGTTCAGCCAGAGTTGCAAGTATCGGCGAGCCGTCTCACCTTCCCCACCCTTCCCTCCGATCACTCGAAAGAACTCAGGCCGATCAAACCCCATTCCAAGAAGCTGCCGGTTAATGTCATAAATCTGAATCAAGGCACTCGTACGATTCTGTTTCCGCCCCTGCCTCAATTCCCAAAACACCACCGCCAAAGAAACCAGCGACATCGTCGTCGCAACCCATTCTGAATATGCCAATTACTCTCCCCTTCAGATCTCACAAAATCATCCTCTGTGAGATTCTACATGAGATCTCTATTGCAACGCAAGCCACTCAAATCTAGACACCAGCAGCTCAATATTCACAAGCCAGCATCAGAGTCATCACTCGTGTAGTCTTCTCCGGACCGGAAGGAGCCCCACCAAGCTCAGCAAAGTCCACGTAACTCCTCTGTCCACTATTGGCTCGGCTTAGAACCTTGGAGTGCATACCATTTCGACAGAAATTGTGCGTGGTATTTGACCTCTTAGAATAATTTTTTTTAGAATTTTAATCTACCCCTCAACCAGCAAGCTTAGACACCCGAATCATGCAAGACGTCTTCAACTTTCGCGAAAACCTAATTCTCGACTACGAAGATTTCTCACGGAGCTTCACAAAAATTCTAGCAGTCTGTCGGACTTTAATCAAAGGAGAACCTTCAGATTTTGCTGAGGGTGCAGCTTGATGTTGAGGAATGATTTGATCGGCGCTGGCTTGTTCGGCTTTTTTGGCCGTCCGACACCTTTTTTATGAGAGGAGCTGAGGTGGGTGCTCTGGTCTCGCTGTCCGGACTCTTATCGAGGGGTTTTGTTCCCCCCTCTTCGCTCATGCTCTCTCAAATTTCATTCCTAGTTTATACAGCCGCTTCACATTTGCACTCAAACTCACGAGATCCCACTCAAGGTTCACTTTTTCTTCGCCTCTTAACGAAAATCTTCGAAAGCCGAGCACTTCTTTAATGATCCCAAAAACGGGTTCCACTGTTTGTTTTCGCAGTTTGTAGAGTGCCTGACCTGCGGCAGTGGATAAGCGGTGGTTCATGATTTCAGAGACGCTTGCTCCGGGCAGGTGCGGGGCGGGAGGATCGGTTTTCTCTTCAAGATCGGCGACACTCCGCCCATGACGATGGCGCTTCTGAGCGGCGTAGACGGTGGGGCTTTCTGCGTTTGCTTCGACTTCGGTAACAGCGGAGGCGCTGTAGTAGCCGGTGTCGGCGAGGATGTTTTGTGCAGCTCCTACGGCGGGACTGATGGCTTCTACGATGGGGATGAGCTGTTCTTTGTCATTGGGGGCGTTGGTGACAAAGCTACCTACGATAAGCATCGTAGTTGTGTCGACGGCAGCCTGGACGTTAAAGCTTTGTTGAAAGCCTTCGCCGGTTTTCATGATGCGGCTTTCGGGATCGGTGAAGTTATACTGGTCTTTTGGATGGGGGCCTTCTTGGGGCGGCTTTGGCTCTTTTCCACGGGGCTTGCGACCGGTGGCTTTTTCCTTTTCTACACGGGCAGCGAGTTTGGCTTCGTATTCGGCTTGTTCTTTTTTGAGTCGTTGCTCAGCTCGTTCTTCGAGAGTTTTTTGGGCCTCTCGAAGTTTGGCGAGACGGTCCTGACGACGCTGGATTTCATCCGGAATGGTGAGGCCGTCCTGTAGCGGGGTGCTGTCGGCATCCTCGGCTTTGGCCATGAGTTCGGCGATCTGGTCTTCAGCTAGTTGCATCTGCTCTTCAATTCGGCCGTGACTCATGGCGCTATGCTTGCTGGCGTTGGCGAGGACTTTAGTGCCGTCAACAGAGATGGTGAGGTCTCCGACTTTCAGGATCTTGGCGGTGGCGGCGAGCTCAAGGATTTGGTGAAAACTGGAGGAGAGGAGGGTCTTGTTTTCACGGCGGAATTTGCAAATGGAGTCGTGATCGGGATGGGTGTCAGCGGTGAGGTAGCGCACGGCAACATTTTCATAAGTGAGCGCTTCAATCTTGCGGCTCGAGAAGGTGCCCGTGGCGTAGCTATAAATCAGCAGGGCCAACATAGTAGCCGGAGGATATTGGGCGGAGCCGGTACCGCGTTCATTGATTTTAGCTTCACTGAGGTCTAAGGCTTCAACGGCATCCATGACAAAATGCACCATGTGATCCGGAGCAATCCAGTCTCTTAAGTCAGGGGGCAACAAGAGTGGGGTGTCATGGTCAATGTGAACGAACTTTGCTGCCATGCGGCAGCTTGAATCAATTCCCTCACGAGGGCCATCGCTAAGTCCGACAGACTGCTAGGGCACTCTGAAGGCTCCTATTATGCTGCGGCAAACCCCTCCAAAACTCAGTTGGAAGACGAACTTCTAGGAAAGCAAATTGAAGAGATTTTCAAACAGCACCGTCGTCGATACGGCTACCGAAGAATCCACGACGAACTTCT
>CALGMJ010000044.1 GCA_937958875.1 uncultured Verrucomicrobiales bacterium
GGGAATTTCTGCCTGGCTCTGTGCGGGCTTGTTCTTCCTCGTCTTTTTCATCTCATCTTTACCTCATCTTGGAGTGGTCATGCTTTCCCTGGCTGAAGATTGGTATGCCACCATCGTTCCTTCGGAATGGACCGGGGCGCATTATCAAGAGGCACTGGGACATCCTCTCGTGGTGCCTTCCATTCAAAATAGTCTGCTTTACGCGACGGGTTCGACACTGGTGGATCTGGTGCTTGGGCTTGCCATCGCCTGGGTCATCGTGCGGAGTTCGATCAAGGGGCGTGCCCTGCTCGATGCGTTGGTCATGCTTCCACTCGCTGTGCCAGGCCTGGTGCTCGCCTTCGGCTACCTCGCGCTTTCTCAGGAAGGGCGCGGATTTCATTTCCTCATGGGTGCTGCAGAAAATCCAACCGCCCTGTTGATCATCGCTTATGCCGTGAGGCGGCTGCCTTACGTGGTGCGTTCGGCCGTAGCAGGTTTACAGCAAAGTAATGTCGCACTTGAAGAAGCAGCCCGTTCTTTAGGAGCGACGCCCGCGAGGACGTTCCGTCGGGTCGCCTTGCCTCTTCTCGGTGCGAACTTGATCGCGGGGTCAATCCTCGCCTTTGCGTTCGCGATGCTGGAAGTTAGCGATAGTTTGATTTTGGCTCAACAAGCTGAGCACTACCCAATCACGAAAGCGATTTATTCGCTTTTGGCGATGCTCGGAAATGGCCATGAACTCGCCGCCGCCCTCGGAGTGTGGGCAATGGCATTTCTCGCAATTTCGATCATCGGAGCCGTCGTGCTGGGTGGTAAAAAAGGCGGGCTCTTTAAAATGTGACTGAAATGAAATGACTCTGCCACAAGAGGTGAAACGCAGTTCTTGATATTTCAGGGAACTTAAGAATACTAAATCTCATGGCCGCTGCCCCAAGTTACACCGAAGACGACATCAAGAGTCTGGACTGGAGAGAGCACATTCGTCTCCGGCCTGGAATGTATATTGGTAAGTTGGGCGATGGCTCATCAGCAGAAGATGGCATTTATATCTTGCTGAAGGAAGCCGTCGATAACTCCGTGGATGAATTCGTCATGGGTCATGGTAAGGAAATTACCATCGATATTGACGATGAAGGCCGCGTTGAGGTTCGTGACTTTGGCCGGGGCATCCCACTTGGTAAGCTCATGGACTGTGCTGCCAAAATTAACACGGGAGCAAAATACGATAGCGAAGCTTTCAAAAAGTCGGTTGGCCTAAATGGCGTCGGGATCAAAGCCGTGAATGCTCTTAGCGAATTTTTCGAAATTCAGGCCTGGCGAGAAGGAAAGACGAAAGCGATCGAATTTAGCAAAGGGGAAGTCGTTGATGAAATGGCGAAGCCGAAGGCGGATAAAGGTGAGCCGGGAACTCGCTTAGCCTTTGATGTTGATCGCTCTGTATTCCCTAAGAGGACAAAGTTTCGTGAGCCTTTCGTGGCCAAAATGTGCCGCTATTACTCCTATCTGAACCCAGGCTTGTCGCTGATCTTCAATGGGAAACGCTATCGCTCAAAAAATGGTCTGCTCGATCTCCTGAAAGAAGAGATGGATGAAGAGCCGCTTTACGCTCCCATTCATCTCACCGGGAAGGACATTGAGGTTAGTTTCTCTCATTCTGCGGGAGGGGGAGAAGATTATTACTCCTTCGTGAATGGGCAGAATACCCATCAGGGTGGCACTCACTTGGCTGCTTTCCGTGAGGCTCTGGTGAAAGTCCTGCGTGATTTTTATAAGAAAAATTACGACCCCTCAGACATTCGAGCCGGCATTACGGGCGCTATCGCAGTACGTATTGAGGAGCCGGTATTCGAGAGTCAGACTAAGACGAAGCTCGGCAGCACTGCCATTGCTCCGGAAGGTGAAACAATCCGAACCTTCATTGCGAATTTTCTCAAGGAGCAGCTGGATAACTACCTACATAAGAATTCAGCGACCGCGGAAGCGATTCAAAAGAGAATCCTAGCTGCGGAGCATGAGCGCAAGGAACTCAGCGGGGTGAAGAAGCTCGCTCGGGATCGAGCGCGCCAAGTCAAGGTTCACAATAAAAAGCTCCGTGACTGCCGGGTGCATTACAACACCAAGAAAAAGCGGGCCGAGGAGACGACCGTCTTTCTCACTGAGGGTGATAGTGCCAGTGGTTCCATCACGAAGTGTCGCGATGTTGAAACTCAGGCAGTATTTTCTCTTCGTGGTAAGCCTTTAAATACCTTCGGTCTGAGCAAAAAAATCGTCTATCAGAATGAGGAATTTGCTCTCCTTCAGGCAGCCTTGGGAATTGAGATCGATATTGAATCACTTCGTTTCAATCGTGTCGTGATTGCGACTGATGCGGATGTCGATGGCATGCATATTCGGCTCTTGCTGCTCACGTTTTTCCTTCAATTTTTCCCAGAGCTCATTCGAGAAGGGCACCTCTTCATCCTGCAGACTCCGCTCTTCCGGGTGCGGAACAAGAAGAAGACAATATACTGCTACGATGATGAAGAGAGGGAGGCAGCCATGAAAGAGCTGGGGCGTAATCCTGAGATCACACGCTTTAAGGGCTTGGGTGAAATTTCACCCGATGAGTTTAAGTTTATGATCGGCCCTGAGATGCGTCTGGACCCGGTCCAAATGGAAGAAGGGAAGGGTCTTAAAGAGATGCTGACATTCTACATGGGGAAAAACACCCCAGACCGTCAGGGATATATCATCGATAACCTTCGTGACGACGTTGATTCTGCAGAGGTATAGGCACGTGACGTAGTCGTCACGGAGAAGGTGGTTTGATGATGAATGATTTCTGGGTATAGATGGCACGTTCTTTGCAAGAAATGTCCATTGCCCTATGAAACGCTTACTCGCTTCTTCCTTTTTAATCCCATTTGTAGCGAACGGTCAGCTGATCGTTAATGAAGTTCTTTATGATCCCCCGCAAGCGGCGGATGCCAATGGTGATGGAACTTCCAATTTCTCAGATGATGAATTTATCGAGTTTGTAAATACGTCCGTAAGTTCGCTCGATATGGAGGGATGGTCGATCAATGATAATGCTGGTGAGCGACACGTTTTTCCTCCCGGAACGGTCCTTGCACCTGGTCAGGCAATCGTGGTTTTCGGTGGGGGGACTCCTACAGGTTCCTTTGGTGGAGCCTTGGTTCAGACTGCCGATTCTTCAGCATTTCAAGGAAATTCCTTGGGGCTGAACAATGGTGGGGATTCGATTACCATCCTCGATTCAGGAGGAACTGAGATTGTTTTCTTTGACTATCCCGATATCGGAAATGCGGACGAGTCCATCGCGAGAACTCCTGATCTAACAGGCGATAATGTTTTCGAGAACCACTCAGCAATCGCAGCAACTGGGGGAAGTCTTTTTTCTCCAGGGACTCAGCTGGATGGGAGTGACTTTGATGCCCCCACTCCTCTGGTATTGTCCTTTGATCCCGCTGTTCTTTCTGAAGGAGGAGGGGATACGGCTAGTATGGGAACGGTAACTCGATCTGGGGATTTATCTGCACCTTTGATTGTATCACTTGCGGCTGCGGATTCGGAAACCGTCATTTTACCCGAGAGCGTAACCATTCCGGCAGGGATGGATTCAGTGAGTTTCGACGTCGGAACGATGGATGATGAATTTCAGGAATTTACTCAATCTGTATTCGTTTCCGCGGCAGCAGACGGTTTTTCTACCGTAGGCCTTCGTCTTCAAGTTGAAGATAACGAGCCAGTGATTTCATTAACCACAGATCTCGATGAGATCGATGAAAACGGCGGTGTTGCTATGATCACAATTACCGTCAGTGAGGCAAGTCCAGACGGCTACGCATTTGATCTCTTTTCAGAGAATATTTCTCTTTTGACTGTGCCAGCTTCCGTGATGATTCCAGTTGGTGAAACTTCGGTAACGATCGCTGCTACTGCAATCGATAATGATGATCCTGGAGTACCTCAGCCAGTCTCTGTCACGGTGTCTGATGTCGCCGCCAATCTTTTTGAGCAGTCGATTTCTATCATTGTGAATGACGACGAGGGCATAGGCGTTCCTCCACTCTTTATTTCAGAGATTGCCGATCCGGGTGGCGATGGTGGATTTGCTGGGCGTTTTATGGAGCTCTACAATCCTACTGACGAGGCGATCGATCTAGATCAGGGGAGTTGGAATTTGGTCGTTTACATCAATGGAGCAGATAATCCAGATGGGAGGGAGGTTGCTCTTACTGGAATCGTGCCTGCTAGAGGGACCTATATTATCGCAAATAGTTTTGAGAGTTACAATAATCTCTATCCAAGCGCACCTGAAGCAAATGTAGAAAGCGGTAATTTTAACCCAAATGGTGACGATGGCTTTGAGCTTCGTCTCGGTGGTGGTCAGGAGACAGGTATCTTAGTTGATCGTTATGGGATCGCAGGGGTCGATGGGACTGGGGAAAACTGGGAATATGAAAATTCTAGGGTTATTCGGACAGCCAATGTCACCGAGCCTAACTCAAATTTCACTCTCAGCGAATGGGTTATTATGGGGTCGGCTATCGTTTCAGATATGACTCCAGGTGTCTACGATGCGGTTCTAGCGCCAGTAACAGATCTTGAGACTTTGGCTTTCACGATCGATCCAGTCAGTGGAGTAGGGACGATCATCATCCAAGATGCGGGACTGACAAATGGCTACAACCTTGTCGTGAGTAATGATCTCGATCAGGCCGATGCTTGGGCTTCTGTCATGACACAAAGTCTCGCTGATAATGGTGATGGCACGCTTACCATCAGCTTCACTGATGCTGCTGCTAGCGGTCAGGCAAAGCGTTTTTATCGGGTCGAGGAGGGGGCTGCAGTTGCATCGGGCGTATCGGCTCCTTAATTTTAGAAAGGCCTGTTTCTTTTTAGGATTGGCAGGAACGCCTCGACTGTTAAGTTTTCTTAACAAACGAGGCGCTTCCTGCCTTTTCTTTTCCCATGGCTGACGACGAAAACGAAAATATAAAGGATCTCATCGTTCCTGAGAATCTCTCCTTGGGTGAGATGTATTCAGACTACTTCCTGGATTACGCGAGTTACGTCATCATGGAACGGGCTGTTCCGCATTTGGCTGATGGCTTGAAGCCGGTACAGCGCCGGATTCTTCATTCCATGAAGGAGCTAGAGGATGGTCGCTATAACAAGGTCGCGAATGTGGTGGGAAATACGATGAAGTATCACCCGCACGGGGATGCTTCAATTGGGGACGCCATGGTCCAGCTGGGACAGAAGGATTTACTGATCGATACCCAGGGAAACTGGGGGAACGTGCTTACTGGAGATCGTGCCGCGGCCCCGCGATACATCGAGGCTCGGCTCACGCCTTTTGCGCTCGAAGTTGCTTTTAATTATAAGACAACGGAGTGGACCCGCAGTTATGACGGCCGAAATAAAGAGCCGGTGACGCTGCCGATGAAGTTTCCGCTTCTCCTTGCTCAGGGGGTGGAGGGGATTGCAGTGGGTCTCGCGTGTAAGGTGCTGCCACATAATTTTATCGAGCTCATTGACGCTTGTATCGCGGCTTTGAGAAAGGAGAGCTTCGAGCTGTATCCAGATTTCTTCACTGGTGGTCTCGCGGATGTGAGTGACTATCGTGATGGTCTTCGCGGCGGAAAAGTGCGGGTGCGTGCCCGGATGACGATCGACTCGAAGAAGCTCATTCGTATCACTGAAATTCCCTTTGGGACAACTACGGGGAACCTCATGGATTCCATTGTGGCGGCGAATGAAAAATCCAAAATCAAGATTGCCCGCATCGAAGATAATACCGCGGAGAATGTTGAAATTTTGGTTCACTTACCTACGGGCGTCGATGCGGAAACAACTCGTGACGCGCTCTTTGCGTTCACGGATTGTGAACTCAGTATTTCGCCGAATTCCTGTGTTATTTCCGATGGGAAACCACAATTCCTTGGTGTCACTGAGATCCTAAAAGCGTGTGCTTTTTCTACGAAAGATCTCCTTCAACTCGAGCTGGAGATTCGGCTGGGAGAGCTGAATGATAAGTGGCATTTCAGCTCGCTAGAAAAGATTTTTATCGAGAACCGAATTTACCGCGACATTGAGGAATGTACCACTTGGGAAGCGGTCATCGAAGCGATCGATGTGGGCTTAGATCCGTTCAAACACCTTCTGAAACGTGAGGTGACACGGGACGATATCGTGCGTCTTACCGAGATTAAGATTAAGCGGATTTCAAAGTACGATGGTTTCCGGGCTGACGAGGAAATTAAAGCTCTTGAGGATGACATCGCTGAGACTGAGAAAAATCTACGTAATCTCACTCGCTACGCCGTGCGATACTTCACCAATTTAAAGAAGAAGTATGGTAAAGGCCGAGAGCGTAAGACTGAGCTGGCGGAGTTTGCGGCAGTGAATCGGACTCAAGTTGTCGCTGCTACCGAAACTCTCTACCTCGATCAGAAGAATGGTTTTGCAGGGACTTCTTTGAAAAAGGAAACTCCAGTCGAAAAGTGCTCGAAACTCGATGACATTATCTCATTCTCATCGGATGGCAATATGCTGGTGACTAAGGTTGCTGATAAAGTCTTCGTTGGGAAACGTCCCGTTCATGTCGCGATCTTCCGCAAAGATGCGCCGAAGTTTTACTCCATGATCTATCGTGAAGGCCGTGATGGCCCCGTTTATGCCAAGCGCTTCCAGGCGGGTGGCGTGACTCGTGATAAGGTTTATCCCATGGGGAAAGGTTCCGCTGGCACACGTGTCTTTTACTTTGCGGTGCACGATACTGAGGAAGAAAGTGCGGCCAATACCGTCGTGGTTCATATGAAATCCGGCTTAGGATTGAGAAATCTTTCCCGCGTATTTTCCTTTGGTGAGCAAGCTGTCAAAGGTCGTGGCTCACGCGGGAATATCGTCACCAAGCACGGTGTCGACCGGGTGGTAAGAGCCAATGCTTCAGATCTCGAGCAGTAAAGCCTGATGAATGAAACAGCCCTGATCGAGTCTGCAATGAAGGCTCGTGCTCAGGCTTATGCTCCGTATTCGAATTTTGCGGTTGGAGCTGCCTTGAGGGCTCGTTCGGGAAAGGTTTATCTAGGGGCTAATGTGGAAAATGCTTCTTACGGCCTCACCATGTGTGCGGAGCGAGTTGCTCTAGGTCGCGCGGTTGTGGAAGGAGAGCGCGAATTTGAAGTGCTTGTGATTTGCTTAAAAAATGGAGGCTCTCCTTGTGGTGCCTGTCGACAAGTATTGTACGAATTCTCTCCGAATTTACGTATTCTGATGGTGGACGAAAAAGGGACGCTTGTGAAAGAAGCGTCCCTTAGCGAGCTATTGCCGGAAGGCTTTGGCCCCTCCAGCTTGTAGAGCATGCCTTTTAGGCAATTAGATTATCCACATGGTGTGGAAGACCGAAGTAGCTGCGGGCATTATGGTAGCAGATATTCCCGACAAGGTTATGCATGAGCTTGGCGTCATTCGGAAGTTTTCCATCTTCGACATCCTGTCCGATGATATTGCAGAGGAGACGGCGGAAATACTCGTGGCGAGGGAAGGATAGGAAAGAGCGTGAGTCTGTCAGCATGCCGACGAAGTGGGCGAGTAATCCAATAGAAGAAAGGGTGTTGATCTGGTCCTCCATCCCCTTAAGGGTGTCATTAAACCACCAGCCGGAGCCGAATTGAACTTTGCCTCGAGTTGGGGCTTCTTGGAAGGAACCACAAGCAGCTGCGAGGACTGCATTATCGCGAGGGTTGAGGTTGTAGACGATGGTTTTCGGTAATTTATCCTCCGCGGCGAGAGAGTCGAGGAAGGTGTAAACGGCTTCTCCCTGGGGCCAGTCACCGATGGAGTCAAAACCTGAGTCAGGTCCAAGCTGGGAGAAGAGGCGAGAGTTCGGATTCCGTTTTGGTCCCAAGTGTAGCTGCATCGTCCAGTTACGCTCGGCGTTCCACTGGCCGACGTAGAACATAATCAGAGCGCCGAAGGCGTCTGTCTCTTCCGCAGTGGCGGCGACTCCTTGGCGAGCTTTGGCTAGAATACGGTCAGCTTCCTCTTCTGAGCACGGATTTGATAGGGCGTAGCGCATCCCATGATCAGTCATGCGGCAGCCTTTTTCATGGAAATAATCATGTCGATGATGGAGAGCTCCGAGAAGGTCATTGAAGGTCTCAATGCCATCTCCGAGCTTATCGAGCCAGTCATTCAGAAGAGCTGGGCGGTCGACGAAGAAAGCCTTATCGGGGCGGAAGGTAGGGTAGATCTTTGTCGGGCAGTCAGAGGTGTTCACTGCTTCGTGATGATACAAATTATCAGTGGGATCATCAGTGGTGCCTACCGCATCGACCTTAAATTTTTGGCAAAGACCTTGTGCAGAAAAATCTTTATCCTGGAGCCGTTCGTTACAGCGATTCCAGATTTCTTCGGCAGTCTCTGGGCCAAATTGAAGATCGATCTCGAAACAGCGGCGAAGCTCAAGGTGGGTCCAATCATAGAGAGGATTTCTCAGGGTATTGGGAACGGTGTCAGCCCAAGCGAGGAATTTTTCCTTCGGTGAGGCATCACCGGTGATGTGTGACTCAGGGATGCCATTGGCACGCATGGCCCGCCACTTATAGTGGTCGTGGCCTAACCACAGTTCGGTGATATTTTCCCAGCGGTAATCATTGGCAACCTCATCCGGTGGCAAGTGGGTGTGGTAGTCAATGATCGGCTGCTTCGCTGCAGTATTGTGATAGAGATCCTGCGCAGTTTTGCTCAGGAGGAGGAAATCGGAATCAAGATAAGTTCTGGCCACGGCGAAAGGCTAAGCGGCTCGCTGGCGAAGTTAAAGGAGATTGCTCAGTGAGAGCTGATACTTTCTGCTAAAAAAGTTCGCCTAGCGTTGTGGGTTGGCTTTCCACTTTAGGGAGTGGGTCCACAAGCGTCGACGGAAGTGGAAATTGACGTTCATAGATACCAGGAGCGACTTCGTTTGCTTTCTGGTAGACGTCTTTCACCATTTCCAGCTTAGCATCGATATTGTCGACGTAGTGTAAGATGAATGCTTCAGGGGTGCGAGGTAGGGTTGGGGAGCCAAAGGCGAGCTCACCGTGGTGGGATGCCACGAGATGGAGAAGGTGGAGGCGAACATCTTCAGAGCTGGGCTTCAGGGTTTCGTAATCACTCAGATCAAGTTCACGCCACAGCCTATTCACTAGCTCCATTCCGAGGGGAATGTGACCGATCATTTCGCCATGCAGCGTCTGCGTCTGATTGAAGCCTTTTTCGGGATAGCTATTTTCCCAGAGCTTGCCGCAGTCGTGGAAAAGCACGCCCGTGAGGACGAGATCAATATTGATATCCTGATAGACGGTGCCGAGAGCATTTGCGCTGCGCATCATCTGGGCCACATGTTCTACGAGGCCTCCGCGCCGGGCATGATGGTTTTTTCTAGCTGCAGCAGTGCGGCGGAAGCGGGTGCCAAACTGACTGAGGAAGCTTTCATTAAGAGCCTGCAGTCTTGGGTCTTTGATCGTGGATAGGAGGTCGAGAATGTCCTGATAGTCTTGTTCCTGCTTTTCGCGAGTAGCTGGGTCACCTGCTAGAAAAGCGTCAGTTTCCTCCTCGGTGATGAAGCGGAATTTCCAACCTTGGCCATCAATGCCGTATTTATTCTGCGTCCAAGACCCATAAAAATGAAGTAAGGTGTCAGCTGCGATGTCTTCAGTCGCTTGCCATTGGGGATGATTGTTCCAAACTTTGAGCGTAAAACTTCCGGTAGAATCTGCGAGAGTCCATTCAAGGTAGGGTTTGCCACCCTTCGTTTCCTTGGTTTTGACTGCTTGGACCTGGGTGATGAATTCAGCCTCAGTCGGGGCTTCAGAAGTGCTTTTAAGGAGTTCGAGAATCGATAGAGTAGACATGGATCAGCAGAGCCGAATCATGTCTTTCACGGTC